>NZ_CANUAR010000024.1:0-66137 GCF_947855755.1 uncultured Coprobacter sp. | reverse complement strand
CCGCCGACCCTCTGCTTGTAAGGCAGATGCTCTGAACCAGCTGAGCTAAACGCCCCTTTCTAAAAAAAAGAAAATCTCTCTCGATTCTCTTTATCGTCCAATTCCAAAAATTTTCCGGTGGGCGTTGACGGATTCGAACCGCCGACCCTCTGCTTGTAAGGCAGATGCTCTGAACCAGCTGAGCTAAACGCCCGGAGAATTGCTTATCAAAAGCGAGGCAAAGGTAAGATATTTTTTTTAACCTCAAAACAAAATCTTCCTTTTTCTGCAAAAAAACGTTTTTTTTTGGGGAAATCAGACAGATAAGTTACTTTTGCAAAAGAAAACGAAAAACCTTCTTATGGAACTGACAACCCTTACTGCAATCTCGCCTGTTGACGGGCGTTATCGGGGTAAAACCGCCCCTCTTTCCGAATATTTTTCAGAATTTGCTCTTATCCGTTATAGGGTACATGTAGAAATCGAGTATTTCATTGCTTTATGTGAACTTCCCTTACCGCAACTGGCAAACATAAACTCCGATACTTTTCCGAAATTAAGAGCTATATATAATGATTTTACAGTAGCCGACGCCGAACGAATCAAAGCAATCGAATCGGTCACAAATCATGATGTAAAAGCTGTAGAATATTTTATCAAAGAAAAGTTCGATGCGTTAGGAGGACTTGAAGCATACAAAGAATTCATACATTTCGGACTGACATCTCAAGACATCAATAATACCTCTGTTCCTCTGTCTTTAAAAGAAGCATTGGAACAAATTTATTACCCGACACTGGAACAAATGATCGGTATGGCAAAAGACTATGCCGAAGCATGGAAAGAGATTCCTATGCTGGCAAAAACTCACGGACAACCGGCATCACCTACTCGTTTGGGAAAAGAAATGATGGTTTTCGTTTACCGTCTCGAACAACAACTGAACTCCTTAAAACAGATTCCTATCAGCGGAAAATTCGGAGGGGCTACCGGCAACTTCAACGCCCACCATTTAGCTTACCCGGAATATGACTGGAAAATTTTCGGAGCTCGGTTTCTTAAAGAGAAGTTAGGTATTGAACGCGAAGCATGGACTACACAGATATCCAATTACGACAATTTAGCTGCTTTATTTGACGGAATGCGTCGAATAAACACAATATTGATCGACCTTGACCGGGATTTCTGGCAATATATATCTATGGAATATTTCAAACAAAAGATCAAGGAAGGGGAAGTCGGCTCTTCTGCCATGCCCCATAAAGTCAACCCGATCGATTTCGAGAACTCCGAAGGAAATCTCGGAATAGCAAATGCCATACTCGAACATCTTGCTTCAAAATTACCGATCTCACGATTACAAAGAGACCTGACCGACTCTACCGTACTCCGGAATATCGGTGTACCCCTCGCTCACATGCTCATCGCATTGCAAAGTACAATGAAAGGACTCGGGAAACTGCTTCTTAATGAAAAAGCGATTTACAACGATCTCGATAACATGTGGAGTGTCGTAGCAGAAGGTATTCAAACAGTGCTCCGTCGTGAAGGATATCCTAAACCTTATGAGGCACTAAAGGCTTTGACCCGTACCAACGGCATAATAAATGAAGAGGCCATACATGCGTTTATCGATACATTGAATGTTTCGGACAACATCAAGGCCGAATTGAGAACCATCACACCACACTCCTACACAGGAATGTAATATACTTATAAAATATAACAAAAGCCACAGGAATTTTTTCGGAAATTTCTTGTGGCTTTTGTTATCATTCAAGACTGAACCGGTAAAAAACAAAGGAAAACCGCCTGTATAAAGTTTTACAATAAAAAATCACAAATCAGCCTCATCCGATTCATTGTGACTGGAAACATCGATTTTCGCCAATTCATTCCGTATTCTACAAAGTTCTTCACGAACACTTTTTAAACGCGATATGATTTCATTACTCCGGATAACCCCAGACCGGTTTTCCTTTAACTGTTTCTTTGCGCCGGCAAGGGTCAGGCCTTTCTCCTTCAACAGATAATAGACCAACCGGACATTATCAATATCTTCCTGATTATAAAAACGTACACCCCTTGAAGAACGACGAGGTGTAATAATATCAAATTCATCTTCCCAATACCGGAGAGTAGATTCGTTTACCCCGAAATATTCAGCGACATCCCCGATTGTATAGTAAATCCGTTTCTGTTTCTTCTCCGTATTCATTCCTCAAAAATTAATCCATTACCCGTCCTTGATTTTCGGCAATCTGTATCATACGGTCATAGTCTGCAGGACTCAGATCAAAGAAATAATAATTGATCGGATTGTCATGTTTACCCTTATAAATTACTTCATAGTGAAGATGCGGTCCTGTCGATTTACCGGTATTTCCCACCAAACCGATCTCCTCTCCACGAACGACTTTCTGACCGTTACGCACGGAAATACGGCTCAAATGAGCATAACGGGTTTTATATCCGTATCCATGATTAACGACGATAGTATTCCCATATCCCTGTTTCCAACCGGTCTCAACGACCGTACCGTTTCCCGTAACATACACTGGAGTCCCGATGTCTGCGGCAAAATCCATCCCCTCATGAAATTTACGAGTTTTATAAATAGGATCTATGCGTAACCCATATCCCGAAGCCGTTCGTTTCAAATCTTTGTTCGACACAGGCTGAATTGCCGGTAAACAATTTATCCGATCTTCATTTTGCTGCCCCAACTTCACCAATTCATTAATCGAATTAGTCTGCACATATAACTGTCGGTTAAGCTGTTCGACCTTCTGTGTCGTAGCAACAACCAAATCTGCATCCGAAAGGTTCATCAAATCTTGATAACGTGACATATTATCTGTCCCGGCATTCCAAACTGCCGCACTAATAGGATCTGCCTGTAAAATAACCCGATACAGATTCGCATCTCTTTCTCTTACATCGGCCATGACATCCAAAGCCTCGTCCAAACGATGAGAAAGCAACTTATATTGAGACCTCATCTGCTGATTCTCCCGTTTCAGCATTTTTTCACGGGGAGAATCCACAAAATAGTTCAATACCGAAAATAAAATTCCCCCCAATATAATTCCGCTCAACAAATGGCGAAAAACCGTAGCCATACGCTTTCTGAACGACGGATACACCCGTTCATAACTCAGCGTATTGGGATTATATACATAAAAGACTTTTTTTCTCATAACATTTTGCTCAAAACATTCGGATCATAACCTCCGGCAAAACATATCGCCCCGTTTTATGAAACACAATAATACCGCATTCCGATACATATAAAATCATCTGTTTTACCTGAAAAACATATTTTTAACAGTTAAACTAAAGAACAGGGAAACAGACCGAAAACAAACCCGAAAAAAAACGGCAAAACCACTTTGTCGGAAAATTTAAACAGGTTCTTAGTAATTTTTTGCGCAACAATAGCCACAAAAATAATATTTTAGGCTATTTTTGCAAACTGTTTTTCAGAATATTAAATAACGACAGATTTATTTATTGACTCTACTGAAAACAACTGCTTAATAAACGTAAACTATAAATCATTAAATATGCTCACAGCTAAGGAAATTCGCGAATCGTTCAAGAGCTTTTTCAACTCTAAGGGACACCAAATCGTTCCTTCCGCCCCTATGGTAATAAAAGATGATCCCACATTGATGTTCACCAATGCAGGGATGAATCAGTTTAAAGATATTATTCTCGGAAATGTTCCGGCACGTTACAAACGGGTCGCCGACTCTCAAAAATGTCTTCGGGTCAGCGGAAAACACAATGATCTCGAAGAAGTCGGATTGGATACTTATCACCACACCATGTTCGAAATGCTGGGAAACTGGTCGTTCGGAGATTACTTTAAAAAAGAAGCCATAAACTGGGCATGGGAATACCTCGTAGATATTCTTAAAATAGACCCGGACAGATTATATGCTACCGTGTTCGAAGGTTATGCCCCCGAAGGTCTGGAACGTGACAACGAAGCAGCAGCATATTGGGAAAAACATCTCCCCGCTTCTCATATTATAAACGGAAACCGTAAAGATAATTTTTGGGAAATGGGCGATACCGGACCATGCGGACCTTGTTCTGAAATACACATCGATTTGCGGAGCGATGCAGAGCGAGCCGAAATAGACGGTGTCACATTAGTAAATGAAAGCCACCCTCAAGTAATAGAGATATGGAATCTCGTATTCATGCAATACAATCGCAAAGCCGACGGATCTCTCGAACCTCTGCCGGCCAAAGTCATCGATACCGGAATGGGATTTGAACGCCTTTGTATGGCATTGCAAGGAAAAACATCGAATTATGACACAGATGTGTTCCAGCCGATAATCAAAGCAATAGGCCAGCTATGCGGCAAAAAATACGGAGAAGACCGCCAAGCCAATATTGCTATGCGGGTTATCGCCGATCATGTGCGCACCATAGCATTTTCTATCACTGACGGACAATTACCGTCGAATGCCAAAGCCGGATACGTAATCCGTCGTATTCTTCGTCGTGCCGTACGTTACGGTTATACATTTCTCGGCCAACATCAAGCATTTATCTATACGCTCATACCGACCCTTATCGATACGATGGGAGATGCTTATCCAGAATTGATTTCGCAAAAAACATTGATCGAGAAGGTTATCAAAGAAGAAGAAGAATCTTTCTTACGCACCCTTGCCACCGGTATGAAACTGTTGGATAAGGTAATGGCCGACACGAAAGACGCCGGGATGGATTGCATCAACGGAAAAGATGCGTTTACACTATATGACACTTATGGATTCCCGCTCGATCTCACCGAATTGATCCTTAAAGAAAACGGTTTATCGGTAGATATAAAAGAATTTGATACCCAAATGCAACAGCAAAAGGAACGGGCTCGGAATGCCGCCGCTATCGAAACCGGAGACTGGGTAATTGTAAAAGAAGGAGAACCTCGCTTTATCGGATATGATTTCACCGAGTGCGATGCAGAAATACTCCGTTATCGTAAAATCAAACAAAAAAATAAAGAACTATATCAAATTGTTCTCGATCAAACCCCGTTCTACGCAGAAAGCGGAGGACAAATCGGTGATACCGGAACTTTAACAGCCGAAGGGGAAACGATAAAAATAATCAATACAAAAAAAGAAAACAACCTGAGTATTCATATCAGTGAAAAGCTTCCGAAAGACATCACCTCGACACTCCGGGCGGTTATAGATAAAGAGGCCAGACTGGCAACAGCTTGCAATCACTCGGCGACTCATCTGCTGCATGAAGCTCTTCGCACGGTACTCGGAACACATGTAGAACAAAAAGGCTCATTGGTAACACCCGATATACTGCGTTTCGATTTTTCTCATTTCCAAAAAGTAACTGATGAAGAATTGCGATTGGTAGAACAACTTGCTAATCGGAAAGTTCGTCAAGCTATCCCATTGAACGAGCACCGCAACGTTCCTATTGCAGAAGCAAAACAAATGGGAGCAATGGCGCTATTCGGAGAAAAATACGGAGATGAGGTTCGAGTTATCCAGTACGGTTCTTCTATCGAACTCTGTGGAGGTACTCACGTTGCAAATACCGGAAATATCGGTATGATTCGTATCATTTCCGAAAGTTCTATCGCTGCCGGCGTACGTCGTATTGAGGCTGTCTCCGCTGCAAAAGCCGAAGAACTGGTCGATTTCCAACAAGACACATTAAAAACAATCCGACAAATTTTCAACAATGTTCCGGATATTACCGCTGCTATCAGAAAAGCGATAGACGAAAATGCGGATTTGAAAAAACGGACAGAAGAATTTATCAAAGAAAAAGTCGCTTTGATGAAAGAATCTCTACTGAAAAATATGAAAGAACGTTCGGGAATGAAAATCATACTCCTCAAAGCCGCAACTCCGGCAGAGGTAGTAAAAGATATTGCTTTCCAAATACGAGGTGAAGTTCCCGAACACCTTTTATTCGTTGCAGGAACAGTAGATGAGAAAAACAAGCCGTTACTTACCGTAATGTTAAGCGATGACCTTGTTTCTGCAGGACTTAATGCATCGGCTCTCGTCCGTGAAGGTGCTAAATATATACAAGGAGGAGGAGGAGGACAGCCTCATTTCGCTCAAGCCGGAGGGAAAAATCCGGAAGGAATATCCGTAGCCATAGATAAAATTGTCGAACTGGCAGAGAAATAAATTTTAACAGCAAAAAGCCGTCATTTTACGATTAAAATGGCGGCTTTTAGTTTATTTCACCGAAAAATTTAAACAGGCTCTTTATAGATAACCTCGTTTCACAGTGCAATACAGCTTTATTACTTTTTTTCTTTCTTGGTTTCTTTCACGAATTCTGCTTCATAATTGAATTTTTTGAATCCTTCTTTCAACTTTTCAACAGTCGTTTTATCAGCATCATAAGTAATAGAAGCGGTCTTCTCTTTCAAATCGGTAGAAATCTCTTTTACCCCTTTCTCAAAACGAATATTGTCTTTTACTTTCCGTTCACAATTTTCACAATACATCTGAGGAACTTTAAACACGACTATCCGAAGATCTTTCGCCACAATCACCGTTACACTCAATAATGCCATTACCAAAACGGCTGTAAATCTTTTCACTTTCATAACTTTATTCCTTTTTTATTAAACATATTGATTTCTCTAATTTCGAGCCCAATTAAAACGAATTCCTATATAAGCTTTCGCCCCGTGTACAGGTCCCCATATCATCGTAGAGTCAAAATTTTCTCCCCATGGATTAGCCGCATCGATAATCGGATTTTTCTGTTTAAAATTCGTCAGATTCTCCCCACCCACATAAATAGACCAACGACGAAAATAACGTGTAATTTGCACACTAAGCTGTTCAAAAGTTCCATAACGGGCACTCCATGAAGGACTTCCATTCTCCATAATATACGAATTCGGCATCCGCCCACCTCCGTTCAACTGAAGGGTAGCATCAAATTGCCATATTTCAAGAGGAGTCTTATAAGATGCAGTCACCAGACCTTTATATCTACTTGTCAAAGGTTTTTCTTTAAGCTCTCCGTTATAAGTAGTCTTCGCATCTGTAAAACGATAAGCCGCCGTAAGAGTAAAACCTTTGAAAAGAGGATAATTCGCCTCTACCTGAAAAACATGAGAATAAGAACGTCCGTTCAGATTATAAAATGCTATTTCATGCGGATCTGTATCCATATCTACAACTACCTGTTTCAAAAAATCCGTATAATAATATTCTGCATTAAGGTTCAAGGTCTTTCCGAACAAAGGGATATACGACGAAATACTTGCTCCGTAATTCCAAGCCTCCTCTTGATCCAAATCTCCAGCGATTTTCACTTTTCGACTGCTGGCAAGCAAATAATTATTTTCTGCCAACACATGATTGGTTCGATACCCTTTCCCCGCTGAAAGACGGAAATTTATAAACTCATTCGGATTATATTTGACATGTGCGCGAGGAGTAACGAAAAACCCGTGCATACTACTGTAATCTCCCCGTATTCCACCCATAAGCATCAATTTATCTTCTAAATTATAGGTATATTGCACATAAGCCCCCGGAACAGATTCCTTTTCAAAAGATTTAAGACGAGACAGTTCTGCATCGTTCGTCAAGCGGTATCGCTGATCATACCCGTCATAATTAAAACTCAAACCGGTAGAAAGACTATGCCGTTTACTAAATTCAGTCTCGAACAACAATGAAGCATACACATTGGTCTGATCCACATCATAAAGTTTATGCCCATAAACGGCATCCTGATTATGAAAAGTTCCTTGGAGAATAAGAGCCAGATTCGTATTCTTTTCTTTATTAAAGATATAAGCGTTTTTGGTAAAAGCTTCATAGCGTCGAGTATCGATTCCGATTTTATACAACTCCTGTCCCGGATTTCCGCCATGATTTACCTGACCGCTATTCCGCCATTCAGAAAGAGCTTTAATACCGGCTTGAAAAACATAATGATCCCCCATATACGCCCAACGATTCCAAAGATTATATTGCTCTACTCGAGGAATATCCACAAAACCGTCATGATTGGCATCATGAGCCATCGTTTCATTTTCATAATGAGCTAAAAGCGAAGTACTCCAACGCTTAGACAGCTTTAATGTAGCATCGGCATTGGCCTCATAACGCCCCGTACTGCTGGCAAACAGATTGGCAGAAACCCAGTCAGCCTCCGGCAACTGAGGTTTTTTAAATTCGACATTAATCTGTCCTGTAATAGACTCGTATCCGTTTTTGACAGATGAGCTTCCTTTACTTACCTGGATACTCTGCATCCACGGACCGGGAACATATCCCAGCCCATAAGGAGCTGCAGCACCTCTGTAATTAGGGATATTCTCGGTCATCATCTGCACGTATGTGCCGGATAACCCCAATAACTTAATTTGCTTCGCACCCGTAGCAGCATCTGAATAACTCACATCGACAGATGGATTTGTTACAAAACTTTCACCCAAATTGCAACATGCCGCCCGACTTAATTCTGCACTGCTAATAATATCGATATTCATAGCACTACTCCTTAATTTCGTAGTTCCGAACCTGCGCCTTACGACATTAACCTCGCCTAAAGACAATCCCTCACGTAAAACTATTTCCAGCGTTGCATTTTCACTATCGACATGAACTGTATCATTTTCGAATCCTATATAACTAATAACCAAAATCTCACTATCTTTCGGCTTCACAATAGAAAAACTTCCATTTTCGGCAGTAACCGCAAAAACCTTCGTATTGATCCATGCCACATTAGCCCCGGGTAACGGTTCTCCTACACTATCTTTAACAACACCCTTTACCTTGGCCTGTACCGGATACAAAAGCAAACAGAAAAATATTAAAAATATATATTTCATATATGACAATTCGTTTATTACTAAAAAATATAACACCCTTAATCACAAAGTCTTTTCCGTTCACTGAAACATGTCTGGCTTGACTTGCAATAAGGAAATACAAAATCACGCATCTTAAATATCCCAAGATACGTCACACAGGGACACGCAAACTCTTCCACAAGAAACATTTGCTTATTCCCCGCAATAAATTCTAAATAAGGAAAATAGAATAAAGAGTAAGATAATAACGTGGTGTACGTAAAGAATTGGGAGGAATATCTTTTATCTCGGTACGTACGGATTCGACAAATGAAAAATTCCTTTCCCTGTCAGGTAACAGATAACAAAAGAACTGCATAAACGGAATAAAACTCGCACACTCACAAGAATGTTTCATCAGATCTACTTTATAAACAGTAGCTTCACATCCGTCATCTCCACAAAAATTATCTGATAAAAAGTTCGTATCACGGCATTTTTCACAACCGGTAACACAACATTTCTGTTCAGCCTCACACCCCGAACAGCAATAGTGCATAACAGAGATCCCTACCCCCGCAAAAACGATCAGCAGAGATAATGAAATAGCCAATATGTAACGAAAACTTCTCATAGTACGTTGCAAAAATAAAAAGATTCGTCCATTACGACCATTTAATTTTCCCTTTTTATCTATTACATTTATTAAATACAACAGATAAATATTTAATATACAAGTATTTAAATACTAAAAAAAAATTTACTATTCTACTTCCTTGAAATAACAATCATTCTGCAGTTTCGGACAAAAAATGCTCCAAGTCCTTACCAGAAAGCCGCAAATGCAGTTTACCATTACGTGCAACCGAAATATTTCCGGTTTCTTCTGATACGATAACCGCCGTAGCATCCGACTCTTGAGTAATACCCAATGCCGAACGATGCCTTAGTCCCAAAGATTTAGGAATATCGTTATTATGAGACACAGGCAATATACAAGCAGCCGCCACAATACGGTTATCCGCTATAATCATAGCTCCGTCATGCAAAGGACTGTTCTTAAAGAAAATATTTTCTATAAGACGAGAATTGACATCGGCATTTATAATATCTCCTGTTTGCTCATAAGCAGTAAGTGCCATATCTTTTTGTATCACAATAAGAGCTCCGGTTTTGGTTTTAGACATATTCATACACGCATACACCAATGGCATAATATAAGACTGCTGATCTGCATTTTTCTCTTTACTGGGAAGAAACAACCTGAAAAAGAAACGCCATCGTTTATGAGATCCCAATTCGACAAGAAAACGACGGATTTCATCCTGAAACAAAATAACTAAAATCAAGACCCCGACACTTACCAGCTTATCCATTATCGCCCCGAGCAAACGCATATCCAAAATCCGAGTAACAACGACCCAAACTCCGATAAAGGCCATAACACCGGCAAAAATATTGATCGTGCCGGAATCTTTCATCATCTTGTAGATATTATAAAGCAACAAACCGACAAGTAAAATATCTAAAGCGTCTTTTATCCCGAAATGAACAAACATAAATTATCTTGCTGTTAAAGTTTTTGTAACGATCTTTACTGTTTCCACAGCTTCTCTGACATCATGCACACGCAATATATCCGCACCGCCCAACAATGCAAGGGTATTCAGAACAGTCGTACCGTTCAGACTCTCTTCCGGAGATGTTCCTAACAATTTATAGATCATAGATTTCCTGGATATTCCCGCCAAAACAGGTAATCCCAATGTCCGAAACTCAGACAATCCATTCATCAATGAATAATTATCGTCTAATGTTTTACTAAATCCGAAACCGGGATCTATGATAATATCATTCACACCCATCAACCGGAGTTTCTCTGTCTTCTTGGAAAAATACATCAACAAATCGGCAACAATATCATCATAATTCGTATAATCCTGCATAGTTTGAGGAGTTCCGCGCATGTGCATCAAAATATATGGAACTCTGAGAGCAGCAACAGTTTCAAACATCTCATCATCTAATTCTCCCCCCGATATATCATTAATCATCGACACCCCGAATTCTTCTACGCAACGACGGGCTATCCCTGCACGAAAAGTATCTACCGAAATATAAACATCCGGATATATTGCCCGAATTGCTGAAAGCGCATGAGACAAACGATTCATCTCTTCCTCTTCCGGTATATTCTCTGCCTGAGGACGAGAAGAGTAAGCCCCTATATCGATAATCGCGCCACCCTGCTCAACAATCTCTCTCGCCCGCGATATTACGGCAGCTTCGGTCTTACAACGACTTTCGGCATAAAAAGAATCGGGAGTAACATTTAATATACCCATTACCAAAGGCGGTGTCAAAGCCACCATATCTCCGTTCAAGTTTATAGTAAATGCAGGTTTATTGCAGGCAACATTCATAAACGGTCTTTTTATTTACAACAAACGAAGATAGACCTTTTTATTTAAAAAGCCTATCCGATATAATGTATATTTTCATACAAATTACAAAAAAGGCTTCCTTCATAATCCGAAATTCTAACTATTTGCATATTTACGTAAGCCCCAAAACATCACCGCTCAATTCCCGGAATCCCGATTTTGTCCGGTACTTTCTAAAGATTCCCGCTCAACCGGAGCAAACGATTGTTCTCGAGGACGATATATAGGAGTCGATTTCTTTCTACCGGAATTTTTCTTACGCCGAACAGTATCCTTCTTAATTGAAATTTGCTTTTCAAAATCAGAGATTTCGGTTTCAAACTGCTTGAAATCAGAAACCTCCGGCTCAGCTTGTCTCGTTGTACCATAAAAACGCACGACAAGAAGTATCACAATGCAACATAGTAATAAAATTACTGCAAAGCGTTCTCCACGACTGAAATTCCAAAAACGATATTTTTCAGATTCTTTCATCTAAAATAATCCGAGTCCGGACAGAAAAATTAAAAATATAGCTACAGGTGCGACAAAACGCATACAAAACATTAAGATACTAAAATACCAGACACGAGAAACCCCATGATTACTCAATTCTTCTTTTATAAATTGCCGATCGAGCTTCCATCCGACAAATATAGAAATAAGCATTCCTCCTGCAGGCAACAATATATTCGAAGCTAAAAAGTCGCAAAAATCAAATATGGAAAAACCGAAAATGTGAAAATCACTCAATGGACCGAATGATAATGAACAAAGAGTACTCATCACCAAACAGATGAAAATAAGAATTTGTGATGCCCGACGACGTGTAAAATGAAATTCTTCATGCAAAAAAGCAATAGCGACTTCACACAACGAAATGGTAGAAGTCAAAGCTGCAACTGTAATAAGCACGAAGAACAATATAGACCAGATATAAGCACCCGGTATTTGCTGAAATACATTCGGCAGTGTAATGAAAATCAACTCCGGACCTTGTGAAGGACTTATTCCAAAAGAAAAAACCGCCGGAAAAATAATAACTCCGGCCAATACAGCGACAAAAGTATCCAAAGAAGCCACCGTAATCGCCGTTTTAGGTAGCGAAGTTTTATCGGAAAAATATGAAGCATACGTTATCAGTGTACCCATTCCTAAACTCAATGAAAAAAACGCCTGCCCCATAGCCCGCAACACCACGCCTGAATCTATTTTAGAAAAATCAGGATGAAACAAAAAAGAAAGCCCTTCCTTTGCACCGGACAAGAAAAGCGACCGTATGCAAAAAGCTATCAATATTACAAACAGTAAAGGCATCAAAACATTAGATGCACGCTCTATTCCGTCACTAACACCCCTTGAAACAATAAAATAATTCATCCCAAGAAACAGAAATATCCAAAATAACGGACGAATAGGCGATGCCGTAAATTCAGTAAAAGCAGTAGCAAAATATTCGGGACTTTTCTGACTCATTCCGAAAGTAGCCGCCTGATAAACATAATCTAATGTCCATCCGGCAATCACAGAATAAAATCCCATAATAAACACCGGAGCAAATACTCCCATATATCCGATAATATTCCAATGTGTTCCGGGAGCTAATTTCAAAAACGAACGATTTACATTTGCCTTGGCACTACGTCCTACGACAAACTCGGCAAGCATGACGGGTAATCCCAAAAACAATACACAAAGAATATATACCAGCAGAAATGCCGCCCCTCCGTTTTGTCCGGTTTCATAAGGAAACCTCCAAATATTTCCCAATCCGACAGAAGATCCCACAGTAGCGGCAATAACCCCCAGTTTCGTCACAAATGTCGCCCGTTTTGCCATAAACTCCAAGTTTAAATTACATTTAATACAAAAATAACATTTATATATCTTTTTATCACATTTAACCCCACAAAAATTAATTCTTGCAACAAATCAGAATAAATAAGAAGCAAAAAAGAATCTAAAGTGCGTAAAAAATAAAATCCTACATACAAAATATAGTATCTTTGTATAATTAGAATTTGTCTAAATTTTACATAGACATTTTTTAAGAATCATTTTCGAGAATGTTTTCTTGTTTTTATAAAGAAAATATCGAGCTATTCAAATGAAAACAGGAAAACAAATCGAAAAAAAACGCAAAGATGCCCAGACTGAATTTCCTTATCGGGAAATTTAAAATGGCTTTTAATCAATATAACAATTATGAAAGTAATACGGTTTTTATCGAAGTTCATTCCTACAATACTGGTAGGTATCACTATATTATATCTTTCTCTTTCTCATGTTACCTCTCCATATAATGTTCCCAACATACAGAATTTAGACAAAATTGTTCATTTTACAATGTATATGGGATTAGTTTCCGTTTTTTGTTTCGATGTGTATCGTTCCAGTTGGCTTTCACGCCACGACGGATCTATACTGCTATCGGGATGGATACTTGCCGTTTTATGGGGTGGTTTGATGGAATTATTCCAAAAATACTTTACCGAATACAGAACAGCCGACTGGTTCGATTTTTTAGCAAACACGGTAGGTGCTTTCGCTGGAATCTTAGTAGGAGTTTTTATTATACGCCCCCTTATTCAACGATACAAAAAAACAAATCAAAAACAAAACACCTCTGTTCGATAATCAAACTCTCAATCATCCAAAAATATTCTCTACATAATAATTCTTTGAAGCCTGCCCAAGAGTCTGTCTGAATTTTACTCGGGTCAGGTTTGAAAGTTTCTTTCGAGGATGTTTTTCTGTTTTTACAAAGAGGATAGCGGGCTATCTGACGAGGGAAAACGGGAAAATAGACCGGAAGAAAACACAAAATTTCCCGATTATTTTCAAAATCTTATCGAATTAGTTTCTTCAAAATATTTTTTCAAAACAAATAAAGAAACAAGTTTTTCTCTTTCCGGATCTTTAAACTGTTCTACATATTCGTGCGCGTGGGCAATGATCTCCTCTGCCTTTTGAGGATGTGTAATATAATAATTAAGCCGCTCTTCCAAATCCGAAAAATCAGGCTTAATCTCTACATAATGATAATCCGGAATAAGCCTCCCCTCCATAAACCAGGTCTCACATGTGGGTCGGGGCATAACAGCCAATGAATTAGACGACATTACCCATTTCAAATTACTTGCAACATCATTTCCCTCCAAAGACAAGATAAATTTATAATCGAGGTGTTGACGCAATGTCATTTTCTCTACTATCCACTGCTTATTCGGATGCCGACCTTTGATTTCCCCCAAATTGCACATAGGATGTCCCCAATATTTTTCAAGAAACCGATAACGATTCTCTTTAAACCCATTTGTTCCGGGTAATCCGATCTTTCCACGAAAGACTATCATATCTTTCTTTTCTGCAAAGCTTTTTTCATCTTTGACAAAAATAAAATGGCGGACTTTATCTAATTTCATAATAACCGAATTCTCATTACCTGCTACAAGAGGCCGGCTTTTAACAATAGACGGAACTTTCGGAACAGAAACCAAATCTCCCGGACATAACTTCCATTTCAAGTATTGAGGAAACCAACGAGTATATTCGAAAGTATCGAAAAAATAGACTTTTTGTTTACACATCGGTTGCCTCTTCAAAGGAATAAGTTCATCCTCCCAATCATTATAAATAGTTGATAAATAGCCTTTGTCAAGCTGATTATAATAATTCACGCGCCGCATAATATATTCCTTATCTGCAAACTCATCTAATTTAGTAAACTCTTTCTTTAAACGAATCCGGAAAAAAAATTTCGGAATTACCAATCTCAGATAATTAATCCCATAATACACAAATTTGGGATTCTTTCCATTTCGCCATAAATAAGAAAATTTAGAATTTATCATAAAACTCGATTTGGCCTTCAAAAAATATGAATGTGACTCTATCTCCAATTAATAATATCAATATGATTCAACAATACGACAGTATCCATTACTCCTCATGACCAGCTAAAACCGTAAAAAATAACTCGGATTTTGGCAAGATAGACCTGCATCCCCTCTTTTTACAACAAAGATAGAAATTATTTCTACCTTAACAAACATTTATATGCATTAGGTTAATATTGTGTTATTTTGCTATACTAAAGTCCTCTCAAATTCTGTAAAAGCATTTTTTGAGAATTGTTCCTGAAAGTATTTTTCATTCTGACAAAAAGCGAACAGGTCATGTGATATGCAGAAATGGGGAAATGATAGAAATTATATGGCACAAATATTCCAATAATAAAATAAATGTCCAAAATATCTTTTTAATGCTTAACCGACAACCTCATTATCCCGAACTAACTAAAAAACAAAAGCCTGCAGAAAATTCTCTACAGGCTTCGTGCGGATGAAGGGACTCGAACCCCCACGGCTTTCGCCACTAGATCCTAAGTCTAGCGCGGCTACCAATTACGCCACATCCGCGTTTTGCTTTGCAAAGGTAATCGAAGTTTACGAATTTGCAAATATTATTCGCTTTTTTTCCTCATTCACCCCCTGACATAATCCAGTCTTTCGCACGTTCTATGATAGCATCTCGATCCGGAGTATCTGCCATATTCACAAAAATATCGGGTGCAATTCCAAATTCAGTATGTTCCTTATTAACATTATAAATAGGAGAAGCAGAAAAACGCACCGACCAGCCGTTCGGCAATTCAGAAGACACAGGAAGGCCGCTTCCGCCTCCGGTATAATCCCCTATAATCTTTACTTGCGGCAATTCTTTCATTACCGATACAAAATTATTCGTCGCACTATAACAACGGCGGTTTGTCAATACAGCAACAGGTTTCAGATAGTGTATCCTATCAGAAGGGGCAGTTTCTAACCTGATTTCATGAAAATCGGAGAAAGCATCATGAGCCGGACCGGTCTTATGCCGAATATAGCCGCAAATCCGATCTTCTGTAATAAAACGAGAAGCTATGCGATTTACTGTCGTCAGTATTCCTCCGCTATTGTCTCTCACATCGATAATAATCCCGTCACAAGATGAAAATGCAGCAAGTATCTGATCCAAATTACTCTCTCCCACTCCTGAAGAAAAACTCGCATAATATATGTACCCAATATTCGTATTTGCCAGAATACGGTATTTCATACCTCCGGCTATTTGATAATCGGGCTGCTGCAAATAATATTTATTGACAATCTCTTCATTAAAATTTACCGGATAGTCTTCGAACCATTTCCAATACCGGGCCATATCGAACGAAGAGGATAGATTCACATGCCCGTCTTGCAACTCCGCCAACATATCTGCCAATACACCGAACAACTCCTCATCAGTCATATTCTGAGCAATTCGTGATCGATAATGCTGATGAACTTCATTCCAGTCTATATTTTTATAATCGAAAAAACAATATCTTTCGTCCATAATAGACCACAAGGCCTCAAAATTACCTTCCGGATTATCTGTAAAATCCGATTCGGGAATACAAGAAGAAAAAAGAAGTGATACCCCGAACAAACAAACCATAAAAATCCGACTAAGCATTTTATAAATTTTGTCTTGTAAAAATACATTAGAGAAAAAATATTCCGCCATATCCCGACATCCGAGAATATATTTACATAAAAATGTCCTTCCTTTAATTATCATACTACAATATTAATAAAATGCAGAAATCGAAGAAGCAGCCGACATCACTTTTCTACGCTGACTACGTGTTACAAACTCCGTTGCGATTCCGACAGTAAATACATGTGTGTACATCTTATAAACCAAATGGTTCTGGTGCATAGAACGCAGCCGGTTCTTGTATCCGATGCGAACGGCACTTCTTCCTACCGGAAAATCGACGGTAAACATATTACTCATATCGAACTGATTATGAAAAGAGCCGAAATGGACAATACCCTTCGTATTCCCGAGACTGAACATCTCATAATAAGTTTGTCCGTATCCGGGACAAAAAAATGTCCCTATAAAAGGTAAAGACATTGAATAACGGAACGTAATCGGATAACCGGACACTCGCCATGTATAAATAGCCATACCGGAAACTCCTGCATTGACCGATGCTTTTGCCGCTGCCGGATTATTAGAATTTCTGAGATTATATATTCCACCGACATTTGTACTCAACTCCCCGCCTCCCAATAATTTTAACTTACAAGGCAAACGGAAAATCCGATACAATCCAAAAGAATAATCAAACATACCGGTAATCATCATGCCGTTTCCGGGACGATTCCGAGTAGTTGAAAAATCAACTTCGAAAAGATGCCGTGCAGCCAATCGCCCGGCACCGAAAGGAGCTACTCTCATTCTTTCGTGCCCGATGCCCACATCAAGACCGCTATATCGATTGATCGACAAATAAGTGTCGTAAACCTGATTATTTCCGACAGAGAAATAAGTTGAAGCGACAACCGGACGAACAACTTTCACCGAATCGTTATCTCTTTCAACAGCCTGTATGATATTTTTCCCGAATAGGAAAAACATCATTAAAATAAACATGCTTCGGTACTGCCGGATTCCCATTCTTAAAATAATTTCATTTGACCGGTAATTTCATCTAATATATCGCTATTGCCTTCGCTCTGAGAGTCTGTATCCGTATCATCCGGTAATTCGGCTTCCGGAACTTCCTGCTGCGGAATCTCTTTACGCAAAGGTTCTAATTCATTGATCGTCTCTATCGTATAAGTAGATATACGCTTACCTTTCGCCTTAAAACTTTTTACACCGATAAACTCCTCCGCATCAATTATCAACGGGTCTCGGAACGCGTCATTTCCTCCGAACACCACTTCAAAACGGGGGAACGATTCATCGGTAAGCAAGATCAAAGATGATTTAGAATTCTCACCCAAAAAATTTTGTTTCTTTTGAGTCGGCTCTAACTTGAAGCGTTTCAAATAAGGATATCCTTGATCTGCATCATTTAAAGCCGCAGTCCATGTCTTACCGGAATCATATTTTTCTATAATCATAATATCCGGCTCATAATGGTTGGTTGCATCAAAAGAAGTGGTACAAAAATCTCCGTTCTTCATAATAACAAGAATCTGGTCGTTCCCGTGAAATTCACCCAAAAACTCTCCTCGCCCATCATAATTAAGACGCAAAATATCCCGATCGAACCAAACCTGCCGTCCTCCTAACGTAGAACCGCCTTTTTCTTTCAAGGAGATTTTATGTATCTCATTTTTAGTCACGATATTCCCCATAGACTGCCGCCCCTTAATTGCAATGTCGCTAAAATCCTTGTCGATGAACAAACACTTAAGTCGAGGTTTGGGTTTAAATGTAATTTTCAATATTTCAGCCTCCCCATTCGGATTTGCAGTAAACCAAACGACTCGAGATCCCGGTTTTCCTTGTGTCAAATCATACTCTTTGTCACGAGTCACACCGGTCACGGCAAAACGCTTGATATAATGAAGACCGTCTTTCCCGTCACGATATATGACATTATAGATGGTTCGGGTATCGTTCTTCTTGAACACATTGATATACAATACATTTTTCCCGATAAACATTTTCTCGCTTACCCGAACGACTTTATACTTGCCGTCTTTATAAAAGATAATTATATCATCTATATCCGAACAATTACAAATAAACTCGTCTTTCTTAAGGCCGGTTCCCATAAAACCTTCCTCGCGGTTGATATACAATTTTTCATTTGCTTCGACCACCTTAGTAGCCTCGATCGTATCGAAACTCCGAATTACCGTTCGTCGAGGATAATTCTTTCCATATTTACTTTTCAATGCTTCATACCAACGGATCGTATAATCCACGATATGAGCCAAATGATTCTCTATCTCTTCGATATCCGTCTTTATCGCAGCAATCTGCTCTTCAGCTTTCTCGGAGTTAAATTTAAGGATACGTCCCATTTTTATCTCCATAAGCTTTAGAATATCTTCTCGGGTAACCTCTCTGACGAACGAAGATTTAAAAGGCTCTATTCTTTTATCGATATGCGCCACGGCAATATCCATAGAAGTGCTGTCCTCAAAAGCTTTATCTTTATAAATCCGTTCTTCGATAAATATCTTTTCCAACGAAGCAAAATGAAGAGTCTCCTCCAACTCGTGTTTTTGAATACTCAACTCTTCTCCCAGCAACCGCACCGTATTATCGACACTGCGCCGAAGGACATCGCTCACTGTCAAAAAATGAGGCTTACTGTCGCAAATCACACAACAATTCGGAGAAATACTTACTTCACAATCGGTAAACGCATACAGTGCATCAATCGCCTTATCCGAAGATGTACCCGGTATTAAATGCACCAATATTTCAGCATGCTGAGCCGTATTATCATCTACTTTACGGATTTTTATTTTACCTTTTTCCAAAGCCTTCAAGATAGAATCGATCAATGTCGATGTCGTCTTCCCGTAAGGAATTTCGGTAATTGCCAAAGTCCGGTTATCCCGTTTCTCCACTTTAGCCCGAACTTTTACAGAACCGCCGCGCTCCCCGTCATTATAACGGGTCACATCGATAAATCCACCCGTCTGAAAATCCGGAAACAACTCGAAAGGTTCATTTCTCAGATAAGCGATTGCAGCATCCAATATCTCATTAAAATTATGAGGCAATATTTTTGAAGACAGACCAACCGCAATCCCTTCGACTCCTTGAGCCAATAACAACGGAAATTTAACCGGAAGCGTTATAGGTTCTTTATTCCGCCCGTCATACGAGGGCTTCCACTGCGTAGTTTTAGGATTAAACACGACATCGAGAGCAAATTTCGATAACCGCGCCTCGATATAACGAGGAGCTGCAGCACTATCTCCGGTCAATATATTCCCCCAATTTCCCTGACAGTCGATCAACAGGTCCTTCTGTCCCAATTGCACCAAAGCATCTCCAATAGAAGCATCTCCGTGAGGATGAAACTGCATTGTATGTCCGACAATATTCGCGACTTTATTATAACGCCCGTCATCCAAACGTTTCATCGAGTGAAGAATACGCCTCTGTACCGGTTTCAAACCATCCTCCAAATGAGGAACTGCCCGTTCGAGGATTACATACGAAGCATAATCCAGAAACCAGCTTTGGTACATTCCCGTCAATTGATATTTAAAATCCGGCTTATCGCCTCCCGGCACTTTATAAGACGAATGGCTATTCTCTTCCGCCACATCGTTGCTTGATGCATCAAACTGATCATCAGCAGGAATCAGCTCTTTATCTTCTTCACTCATGAATCAAAAATATCTGTGTTTTAAACGCTCGAATCATATCGTCAAGTTTTCTGAAGTTTCAAAATATGCGGTTTTAACATTTTTATCAGCTTAATAACGACATGCTCATGCAAAAATACAAATTAAATCGAAAAAAATCATTTACTTTGCACTTTATTAGCCTCAGAATCGAGGTTATAAACGATCTTTTTTTAAAATAAACCGACATAAAGATATAAAACATAACAAAAGATATGGCACAGCAAGAAGACGTTTTTAAAAAACTGGTATCGCATTGTAAAGAATACGGTTTTGTTTTCCCTTCCAGCGAAATTTATGATGGACTCGCAGCAGTCTATGATTACGGACAAATGGGTGTAGAACTGAAAAACAATATAAAAAAATACTGGTGGGACAGCATGGTATTGCTTCACGAAAATATCGTCGGCATCGACTCTGCTATTTTCATGCATCCGACAATCTGGAAAGCATCAGGACACGTAGATGCGTTCAATGATCCTCTGATAGACAATAAAGACTCAAAAAAACGTTATCGTGCAGACGTTCTGATCGAAGACCAGTTGGCAAAAATGGACGAAAAGATCGAAAAAGAGGTTGAAAAAGCGGCAAAACGGTTCGGTGAATCATTTGATGAAGCGTTGTTCAGACAAACTAATCCACGTGTACAAGAGCATGCAGCAAAACGAGAAGAATTACACAGCCGTTTCGCCAAAGCAATGAATGACAACAACCTCGAGGAGTTGCGTCAGATCATCCTCGATTATGAAATTGTCTGCCCGATCAGCGGAACAAAAAACTGGACGGATGTCCGTCAATTCAACCTGATGTTCTCCACAGAAATGGGATCTACTTCCGACGGAGCAATGAAGGTATATTTGCGTCCCGAAACCGCTCAAGGGATATTTGTAAACTACTTGAACGTACAAAAGACAGGCCGCATGCGCATTCCTTTCGGAATCGCTCAAATAGGGAAAGCTTTCCGTAACGAAATAGTAGCCCGACAGTTTATATTCCGCATGCGTGAATTCGAACAGATGGAAATGCAATTTTTCGTACGTCCGGGACAAGAACTCGAATGGTTTAAAACATGGAAAGAAATACGGCTCAAATGGCACAAAGCACTGGGATTAGGAGACCATAAATATCGATTCCATGATCATGATAAGCTGGCACATTATGCAAATGCCGCTACCGATATCGAATTCGAAATGCCTTTCGGATTCAAGGAAGTCGAAGGTATCCACTCCCGTACCAATTTCGATTTGGGAAGTCATGAAAAATATTCAGGAAAAAAACTTCAATATTTCGATCCTGAACTGAACGAATCCTATACTCCTTATGTCATCGAAACATCCATCGGTGTAGATCGCATGTTCCTCAGTATTATGGCAGCAGCCTATTGCGAAGAAAAACTCGAAAACGGAGAATCGCGTGTTGTATTAAAATTACCTGCACCTTTAGCACCGGTAAAACTCGCAGTCCTGCCTTTAGTAAAAAAAGACGGGTTGCCTGAAAAAGCTCGGGAAATCATCGATACGCTGAAATTCGATTTCAAATGCCAATACGACGAAAAAGATTCTATCGGAAAAAGATATCGACGTCAAGATGCGATCGGAACTCCGTTTTGCGTCACTGTCGACCATGATTCTCTCCATGATAATATGGTTACGATCCGCCACCGCGATACAATGGAACAGCAACGTGTCCCTATTGACCAATTGGCACAAATCATCGGAGAACAGGTAAGTCTAAAATCTCTGTTAAAGAAAATCGTTGAAAAGTAAATAACGAATATATGAAAAAATCTCTTATCATCTTAATAAGTATTTTTGTCTTACTGGTGATTATTATCGGTTACGGAATATCGATAAATAATAAAATGGTTAATGCCGATGAGGCTGTAATGTCTCAATGGGCAAAAGTAGAAAACCAATACCAACGCCGGGCAGACCTGATCCCGAATCTCGTAAACACAGTCAAAGGATATGCTTCTCATGAGAAAGAAACTCTCGACGCTGTGGTAAACGCCCGGGCCAAAGCCACACAAGTTACAATCAGTCCTGAGAACCTGAACGAAGCATCTTTACAAAAATATCAGGCTGTTCAAGGTGAACTAAGCCAGGCATTAGGACGACTGTTAATGGTAACGGAGAATTATCCCGACCTGAAAGCAAACCAGAACTTTCTGGAGCTGCAAGCACAACTTGAAGGAACAGAAAACCGAATCTCTACCGAAAGGACAAGATATACGGATATGGTACGAGATTACAACGCCATGATACGTCGTTTTCCTGCAAGTATTATAGCCGGAATAGGTGGATTTGACAAAAAACCTCAATTTACAGCCGAAACCGGAGCTGAAAAAGCACCGGAAGTAAAATTTTAATTGATGAATAAAAAGGAATAAAGACGATGAAAAAATTTCCGGGAATTATAATATTACTGACTATCGTTTTCATAATGTCTTGTAAAGACGATAAAGAAGACACATGGACACAATATCAGAAATGGAGAAATGAAAATGCGGCCTACTTCAATCAGAAAAGGGCAGAAACGGATGAAAACGGGTTTCCGGTCTATACAGAAATCTATCCGGTTTGGGATCCGGGAAGTTTCATTCTGATGAAAACATACAAGAAAGGAGATGGAACAAAACCCGCTCCGCTAAACAACAGCACTGTAAAATTCATGTATAAAGGTACGTTATATAACGGCACGGCTTTCGACTCGACTTATCTTTATACCGACAGTGCAACCACCGGAAGAGTAGATCAATTCATACAAGGATTCCAGATAGCTCTCACAAGTATGCAACCCGGTGACAGTTGTCAGGCAATTATTCCTCAAAACTTAGGATATGGAGCAGAAATGTCTTCTTCAGTCATATTGCCTTACTCCACTTTGATTTTCGATCTCAAGTTGATAGACGTTCTCGGTTATGAACATCAAGTTCCCTAAAAAATCACTCCTCTAACAAATAAAAAAAGCCTTATTCCAAAGGCTTTTTTATTTATCGGTAAAGACGTCAATATTCAGATAATCGCTTGATCGTCCCGAACGAATTTTATTATTATTCTAATCAGAAAAATTCTTACAAAAAAATAGAGCAGCTCTTCTCAGAACCACTCTATTACACCTTTTTTGTTCTTATCGCTAAATTATTCAGCAACAACTGCAGCTGAATCAACGATAGCAGCTGAGTCAGCAGCTACAGAATCAACGATTACAGTTTCTTCTACTACAGAAATAGAATCAACCATAGTTGAATCAGCGCTAGTAGCGTCGCTAGTAGTTTTAGAAGAACAAGCTGCAAATGACATTGCAAATGCAACAGCGAAGAACAAGACTAACTTTTTCATTTTCTTTAAATTAAATATAAAACAATAAATTATTGCTTCAAAAACGGTTCAAAGGTATAGATTATTTTCTAATGTTGTATCACCTGAACTCATTTTTTTTCAAAAAAGTCAACTTTTTTCTTCAGAAATGCTATATCGGAGAAAAATTTGTATAAAGATACCGTTTTATACTCCGTTTCGGAGTTTTCTCAAATTCAGTCGGATAAAGATGAATTTTAGCGATTTGTTCATAAGGAGCAACCTCCTTATTTAAATTTTTCCGAATTTCCTCCATTGCTACCGGCAAATCTTCATTCGCAATTCCATAATCATCAACAGCCTCATAGTCAGGATATACCAAAGCGACCAAACGTCCATCCTTTTCAATAACAAGGCTTTCCATTATAAACGGCATATTATTCAATTTCGACTCGATCTCCTCCGGATAGATATTTTGCCCGCTCGCCCCCAAAATCATTGTTTTGTAACGACCCTTTATAAATATGGTATCATCGTTATTCACCGTACCCATATCGCCGGTATGCAACCAACCATCCTTATCGATCACCTTTTCGGTCGCTTCCTGATTTTTATAATAACCGGCCATTACGTTCTCACCTCGTACACAAATTTCTCCCGGAATCAGCTCGGGATCAGAAGAGTCGATCTTCACTTGCATATATCCTTCAAGAATTCGTCCAGAAGAACGTGGTATAAATTCAGAATGGTGAGTATAACTGATCAAAGGACCGCATTCTGTCATTCCATAACCGACAGTAAACGGAAATTTAATACGATGCAAAAAAGCCTCAACTTCGGCATTTAAAGGAGCGCCTCCGACAATTACCTGCTCAAAACGTCCACCGAAAGCATCCACCAGTTTTTTTCGTACCTGCCCATAAATACGGGAGTCGAGCAACGGAACATTAAGAGCCCATTTCAACGGACGTTTATTCAACATCGGCAATATCTGCTTCCGATATATCTTTTCTAATATCAGAGGCACGCAAATAATAAGATTAGGCTTTACCTCTTCCAATGCTTTCAACAATATTTTAGGCGAAGGAATTTTCCCCAATAACGTAATGTGCGTGCCGACAGCCAAAGGTACTAACAAATCAAATGCACATCCGTAAGCATGTGCCAAAGGTAAAAATGAAAGACATTTACTTCCTGAAAAATGAAGTTTCGAAGATATTCCGAAACACACATTTCCTCCGAGATTATTTCCCGTAAGCATTACCCCTTTACTAAAACCGGTCGTTCCCGAAGTATAATTAATCAAGATTACCTTGTCATTAGTTAATTCGGCAAAACGGACATCGTCTCTCGTAAAACCCTTAGGATATGCTTTTTTAAACAACTTATCCATATCACCCAAACATTGAGTAATACATTCTCCGTCCCGCTGATCAAGACAAGTATAATCCACCAAAGAAATAGTCGCGCGTAATTGGCTCAGTTTATCCACTTCGAGATTTTCCCAAATCAAATCTCCGGCAAAAAGCAAAACAGAATCTGAATGATTAACAATATGCTGAACATCATTTGCATTAAAATCCTGCAATATCGGAACGATAATTGCTCCATAAGAAACCGCAGCCATAAAAGCTATACACCATCGGGGAGTATTACGGCCGACAAGAGCAATCTTGTCCCCACGCCTAATCTGACAATATTTAAATAACAGATGCAAACGGGCTATTTGCTCTGCAACTTCTCCATAAGTAAAAGTTTCTCTCGTATTATAATCGGTCAATGCAGGCAGATCCCAATTTTCCTTAAAACTTTTCTCATAGATTTTGATAAAATTTTCCTCGATCATGGCAAATTAAGTTATGTCGAACTGCAAATTTATAATGAATAGTTGGTATTCTCCCTATAATATAGCTAAGGAATGTTACAGCACCGACGCTTTTTGCCTTAAAATGACTAACTTTGTTTCGTTTTTAATATGAATTACAATCTCATTAATGGTCGATCATACAATTTTTGAAAATAAAACAGCAGTTTATTATACATTAGGATGTAAACTCAATTTTGCTGAAACTTCCGCGATTGGAAAGATTCTGGAAGAACAGGGAATCCGCAAAGCCAGAAACGGAGAAAAAGCTGACATCTGTATTATCAACACCTGTTCGGTAACAGAATTAGCCGACAAAAAATGCCGGCAAACCATTCGAAAAATCGCCCGACAAAACCCAGGGGCATTTATAGTAGTAACCGGATGTTATGCCCAACTGAAGCCCGAAGAAATAGCACATATTCCCGATGTAGATCTGGTTCTCGGAGCAGAACAAAAACTAAATATATTAGATTATCTGGATGATCTGCATAAACAAAAGGGTAACGGAACGATCATCACCACGCAAAGTCAAGACATACGGACTTTCAGTCCCTCCTGTTCTCGAGGAGACCGAACCCGCTATTTCTTGAAAGTACAGGACGGTTGCGACTATTACTGCACTTATTGCACTATTCCTTTTGCAAGAGGCAGAAGTAGAAACGGATCGATCGCAGAAATGGTAAAGCAAGCTGAAACTGTCGCAGCATCAGGCGGAAAAGAGATCGTTCTTACCGGAGTAAACATAGGGGATTTCGGTAAATCGACCGGAGAATCATTTTTCGATCTGGTAAAAGCTTTAGATCGGGTAGAAGGTATAGAACGTTACCGGATTTCTTCCATAGAACCTAATTTACTTACCGATGAGATCATCAATTATGTTGCAACGTCCCGCCGTTTCGCTCCTCACTTCCATATACCGTTGCAATCGGGAAGCGACGAGGTACTTAAACTGATGCATCGCCGATACGATACCGCACTCTTCAAGAGCAAGATACAAAAAATCAAATCTGTAATGCCCGATGCATTTATAGGAGTCGATCTCATTGTCGGAGTGAGAGGTGAAACCGAACAATTCTTCAACGATGCCGTTCGATTTGTCTCCGGACTCGATATTTCTCAGTTGCACGTATTTACTTACTCAGAACGACCCAATACACAAGCTCTTAAAATCGATCATGTAGTAAATCCCCAAGAAAAACACGAACGATGTAAAAAGATGCTTGAGATCTCCGAAAAAAAGACACACGAATTCTATTCATCCCAAATAGGAAAAACGAGACCTGTTTTATTCGAGCACCCTAAAAAAGGAGCGCCCATGCACGGATTCACAGACAACTATATCCGTGTCGAGATGCCTTACGAGAAAAACAGGGTAAACACGACATGCAAAATATTATTAGGAGACTTCAATGAAACAGGAGATGCTCTTACCGTAACACGAATTATCGAATAAACCCGTAGATATGAAAAAAGAAACATCCGAAAATATCCTCTATTTTCCGTTGTATTTCTATTTTTGGCTACATGCTCTGTTACCGCTGAAAATATTATACATATTATCCGATATCCTATTTTTTCCGATGTTCTACATAGTACGTTACCGGAGAAAACTGGTATATCAAAATATGAAAGATTCATTTCCTGAAAAAAGCGAAAAAGAAATCCGTCGGATGGAAAAAGCTTTTTACCATCACTTCTGCGACTATATCGTAGAAACGATCAAATTACTCCATATCTCCGACAAAGAGACTCGAAAAAGGGTAAAATTCCACAATACAGAAGCATTACAGGAAATTGTCGATAACGGAGGTTCATGCCTGATGCTGCTCGGACATTACGGCAACTGGGAATTTGTTCCGTCCGTCACTCTCTGGATGCGTAAAGGAAGCGTAATTTTCGCACAAATATATCGTCCTCTGAAAAACAAATGGTTCGATCGTTTCTTTCTCAAACTTCGGGGAAGATACCATTCCGAATGTATTGCCAAACAAGACACGCTAAGAAGTATTTTACGCTATAAATCCTCAGGCAGACCGTCTATCACCGGATTTATGGCAGACCAAACTCCTTCTCCGGCAAACATACACCATTGGGTAAATTTCTTGAACCATGATACTCCGGTATTTACCGGAGTCGAAAAAATCGCCCACAAAGTCGGCTTCTCCGTTTTTTATTTCGATGTCGAAAAAATAAAAAGAGGATATTATTCCGTAACAATCCGGGAAATATCTAAAAATCCGAAAGAGACCGAAGAATTCGAAATTACGAACAAATATATGGAAATGATGGAAACAACAATACTTCGTGCGCCGGAATATTGGTTATGGACTCATAATCGTTGGAAACATAAACGCTCCTGATAACCGATTTATCAAACTTATAAAAATTTCTCTTTTGAAAAAAGTTGCAGTCATCATATTGAATTGGAACGGATTGGCTCTTCTGGAAAAATTCCTCCCGTCCGTGTGCCGATATACGAATCCCGAATTGGCGGACATTATCATTGCAGACAACGGATCTGACGATAATTCTATCGCATGGATACAGAAAAATCACCCCGAAGTAAAAATCATGGCATTCCCGCAAAATTACGGGTATGCCGAAGGGTATAACAGAGCCATCAAAGCACTCGAATACGAATACGTAGTATTATTGAACTCGGACGTAGAAGCCACACCTGCATGGATAGAACCGCTTGTCGAATACTGTGACAAAAATACAGATGTTGCTGCCTGCCAGCCAAAATTAAAAGCATACCGACAAAAAAATTATTTTGAATATGCCGGTGCGGCCGGAGGATTCCTCGACCGGTACGGCTACGCTTTCTGCCGGGGAAGGATATTCGACACGATAGAAAAAGACTACGGACAATACAATTCGATAACCGATATATTCTGGGCTACCGGAGCATGCCTATTTATCCGGAGGACAGAATATTTGGATGCCGGCGGTCTCGATGCCGATTTTTTCGCGCACATGGAAGAGATCGATCTTTGCTGGAGAGTGCATCTTATGGGCAAACGAATTGTAATTATCCCGCAAAGTACCGTCTACCATCTGGGAGGAGGAACACTAAACGCCTCGAACCCCCGAAAGACATATCTCAATTTCAGAAATAATCTATTAATGCTTTATAAGAATCTTCCTCTCAAAGAAGGAAAATCTTTATTATTCATCCGCAGACTTATGGACACGGCAGCAATGGGAAAATTCCTTTTATCGGGAGAGTGGGAAAACGTAAAAGCCGTATGGAAAGCTCATATAGACTACCGGAAAATGAAAAAACGGTATAACTCCCAGCCGAGAACCAACCTGCTTAAAAACTTTCCTGAAACTAACCGGAACATTACCGTAGATTATTTTCTCAAAAAAAAAAGATTTTTTGAGAAAATAAATTCAAAAAAACAATAGCGCCTATTTTTTTAATACCTCATAAGTCTTGTTATATTCCCAATATTTCCCGGCCACACGACAACAACATTTCTGTTTCTTTCTCAGATTGCCCTTCCGCATAGAAACGAATGATATCCTCAGTTTCAGAACTTCGAATAAGTAACCACCTACAAGGACCTAACAAAAATTTAATACCATTGACAATATTTCTACTACTACAAAATGATTGTATACCAAACACTCTAAATCCATTGATCATTCGCGGTGAATTCAAAAATAGTTGAGGTAACAGATCATTTTTATTTTCATATCTGTATACTAAATCCATACGGTTATAATAAATCTGTCCGAGAGTAGACAATTTTCTCTTGAAATATTCAGATAATGTTTTACATGAAGATGTTGCCAACATCTCTAATAAAAGCAATGAAGAAAATATCCCATCCCTCTCAGGAATATGTACTCCATAACCAAAACCTCCACTTTCTTCTCCTCCAAAAGCGATATCATGCCGAATCATAACATCACATATATATTTAAATCCAACTTGCACTTCATATATAGGAGTAGTCTCATTCTCAAATAAAATACGAACTTTGTCAGATACCGAAGATGTTTTTATTATTCCTCCCGAAACTTTTTTTACATTCTTCAAATAATCAACAAGCAACAAAATCGTATACTGTGCAGACAGCCAATCTCCAGAATCAAGACAAACTCCAATTCTATCAGCATCACCATCCGTAGCTACTCCAAATGAGTAATTTCCTTTTTTTAAAGATTCAGACAACGGTTTCAAATTCTTCTCTATGGGTTCTGGTGATCTACCGTAAAAATCGGAAACAGGATCAGCAAAAATCGAAACAGCCTCTATTCCATGCCTTTTTAAAATTTGTTCTGTAAGCCTTTGCCCCGATCCTCCCATACTATCAATAAGCAAACAAAGACCCGACTCTTTTATCTTATCAAAATTAATAATTCTTTCAGTGTGCCTGATATATCCATAGATAAAATCACATTTGGTGACAAATTTTTTTGATTCCTTTATCTTTGAACGATAGAGATATGACTCGACGATCTTCGTCTCTTCAGTAGAAAATGGACCTCCATACTCCGATTTGAATTTTATACCGTTATATTCTTTCGGATTATGAGATGCAGTAATCATAACTCCAGCATCACAACCAGACTCTAATACTTTATAAGATAAAACAGGAGTCGGAATAATACTGTCTGACAGATAAACTTTTATCATGTTTCCCGAAAGTACTTGCGCAAAAATATTCGCAAACAGCTCCGAATTTTCACGGCTATCATAGCCGACAGCCACAACTGGTGTTCGATTTTTTCCCAGTAAATAATCACTAAAAGCTTGTGCTATTACTGCAACTGAAACTTCATTTATTTGAGAGCCATTCAAAGCTCTCCAGCCATCTGTTCCAAAAAATATTTTCATTTTCATATTTGTCCAACTTTTTTCTTAATTGCATTTACATACCAACGCGTTATTATTTGAGGTCGAGTAATAGATGTTCCTACAATGACAGCCCAAGCCCCATTTTCTATAGCTTGTGCAGCATATTCCGGTTTATTAAATCTTCCCTCAGCCATAATCGGGAAATCCCGAGGAACAAACTTTATACATTCTTCCAATAACGAAAAAGAGGGATACTCCTGATTAACAAAAACCGTATCGGGCGTATAACCACACAGTGTCGTCGATATACAATCAGCTCCCGCTTCATAGCAGGCGAATGCCTCCTGAGAAGTAGCAATATCTGCCATTACCAGAATTTTGGGATACATTTTTTTTATTTTTTTTATATAATCCGGTCCCGTATATTGTTTCTCCCTTATTCTATACGTCCCATCCACAGCTATAAACGTCGCATTTATTTTAAGCAAAGCCTCGACTTCCGCAAAAGAACCGGTGATACGTACAAATCCATCTTCAAATATCGATTTAGTAAGACAAATTACAGGTAAAGATGTATTTTGCATTATATAACGACACTTTTCAATACCACAACTTCGAATTCCGACAGCACCGCCAAGTTCGGCACACCTTGCAAAATCGCCTACACCTTTCGGTGTATTAAACGGAGAACCCTCTTCTGCCTGACAAGAAACGATAAGGCCGTTTTTAATTTTTTCCAACACATTCATGACAATTAAACTCTTCTATGGTGTTTATAATATATACATATTAACAGGAGTAATGAAACCATTGCAGACAGTATCCAAAACATACGGATAAATGAAAAATCGATGATTTCTACCCCTCCAATAATCTGTTTTTTGCTCTCAATAAAAAAGCCACTTAAAATATCCTGAATGCCTGCTGCCATATAGCTGGCTATTCCTATTACACCTACAGCCGCACCCGTTGCCTCTTTTGGAGCCAAATCTATAGCCATAAGTCCGCCCAAATAACATATCAAAATACCAATAGATATTCCGAAAAGAACCATGGCTACAATATCCATAAGCTTACCACCATCGGGAATATATAAAAAAAGATATAAAGCGATCAAATTCATAAAGCTTGCCAAACAAGCCGGGATATACCGCTTTCCTCTAAAAAGTTTATCAGATAACAACCCCGAAAATACCGTACCTATAATTCCACATATAGAACTTATCGAAATCAATCCACTAGCCTCCACAATAGAATAATGTTTTTCTACTTCGAAATAATAAACTCCCCAACTATTGACTGCATAACGGCTGATATACATAAAAGCGCTTGAAAGAGCAAGCAGCCAAATAGTACCGCTCTTTAAAACAGAAAGCTGCTTTTTCCCTATTTCCTTTCGGTTAACAAATACGTCCCCGTCTATTGCATCATGCGGAAAAGGTTTTAAGAAAATAAATATAAGAACCGCACCTATAATCCCCAACATTCCGGCACTTAAGAAACCAAACTGCCAACCGGTCATACTGACTACAAATGCTATAAATATAAAAGTAAAAGCCTCTCCTATATTATGGCTCGCACTCCAAAAACCATATACTGTACCTCGCTGCTTATCCCCGAACCAACGATTAAGAGCAATAGCACTACAAGGCCCACCAAGAGACTGTACCCATCCGTTAATCCCCCATAGCACTACAAAAACGCCAAACAATACATGCATACCCAATATCAGATTAAGGAGCGCAGCAACCAGCAACCCGCCGGACATTAAAAAACGTATATTGAAACGATCGGCAAAAAAACCGTTTACAAATTTTCCTACTGCGTACGAAAAGAACAGAGATCCTCCGATAATACCCAACTCTGTCTCACTCAAATAACCCGAATCCACAATCGGCCTCTTTACGACATTGATACTTAAACGGCACACATAGAAAAGACTATATCCCAATGTCGTAATAAGAAATATAATCCATTTGTAATTTTTTTTCACGGCTATCTTAATTTTACATTTAACATATTCACGATGCAAATAAAATAAATATTTTCATAAACAACAATATGTTACAAAAATATTTTCAAAATAAAAAAATCATCATACACACCTATATTCCTACAATATCCAGCCTTTAACCACAAATACAATACAATGTAAAACAAATAATTATAAAAAAAAATAGACAACAAACACATATGCAAAACACATCTATCATAGAATCGAAACACTTTTGTAATATTTTTGTAATATACTCATGCATATACAAAAAATATTTCGTAAATATTTTGCAATTTACAATTTTATCATTTTATTTGCAACAAGATTATTTAAAATAATATTCAAATTCCTGATATAATTAACCCGAGATTTCAAAACCATTATATCTAAATCAACCATTAATACAATCAATTATGAAAAAGGCGTTTTTACTATCGTTATTATGTATTGAAACGGTTTTTGTTGCAAATGCACAAATAAAACCGGGAGGAGTATCAGGATCGGTTTTATGGCTTAGAGCAGATAAGGGTGTGACCATAAATGCGGATAATAAATTGACAAGTCCGTATTGGGAAGATCTATCTGACCAAAAGCAAGAAATCGAACTTTTCCAAAGAGAAGAAGGAGACTCCGAATCATTGACACTAAAAAACAGCACCGTCAATTTCAACCCAACAGTTCATTTCAATGGGAAAATTGCATTAAAAGGATTAGAAAATAAAAAATACCAATCAGTTTTCGCAGTTTATTCAGCAAATCTAACTACAGAAAATAAAGAGGAATCAACAGTTTTATCTATTCAGGAAAAAGGTATAACAGATTACGGGAATAAAGAAGACCTTGTTTTTTTTCAAACTTACAAAATGGGGTCTAATCCTACTCCGACATGGTTAGTTTCTGATGGAATCAACAATTATTGGGGAACACGTTCTACAGCAATAACAAGTAAAGCCACTGGCTTCCATTCTTGTTTTGCAGCTTTTGGCAACCCAAAAGGAGATATGGTAACTTTCGACGGAGGTCTGTTCAGCGTCCTGACAAGATTCGTTTCCTCCCCATCGAAAGAGGGTATTTTCTATGCCGGAGTTAGTGTTGCAGGAACGACTAAAATAGGTAAATGGCTCGAAGGAGATATTGCTGAAATTATAGCTTTCGACAGACTTATTACAGATGAAGAAAGATACAAAATAGAGTCTTATCTTGCTGCGAAATATGGTATTACTCTAATTAAATCCTCTTCTTCCAATCCAACAAAAGTACCTACTACACCAAACTATAAATTCACTTATTCAAGTAGTGCAGGGCAAATTTGGTGGGCAGGAGAAACTTCTGACTATTCTTCTTATAATAATTATATTACAGGCATTGTACGCGATGATGCTTCCGGACTTTCTCAAATAAAATCGACCGGACGGATCGGTTACGGGTTAACTGAAGATGAAGGTATATTGACAATATCAAACGGAAGTTCTTTTTCATCTCCTGCCAAATTTCAAGAAGATGGACAATTTGCTTTTGTCGGAGCAACATCTGACGCTCTTAATACTACAGAACAAATACAAGCCTTTAATGAAGACGAAAAAGAAATAGCCTGTACAGTTTTAAAACGAAATTGGAAAATCAATTTATCCGGGATCAATACGATTAGCCTACAATTCAAAGTTTCGCCAACAATAGCGACATTATTGGCAGAAAACCCTAAAGTCGGTTTGATAAAAAAAACAGAAACCAATACAATATTCATACCGGTACAGTATGATGACGAAGCCATGACTATAACAGCAGAAGGTATCGAATTCACTTCCGGAGATATATTTACAATTGTTGTCGACTATATCGACAAACCGCAAATCAACCACAAATCTCAAAAAGTATGCTTAGAATCAACTATCTCACTATCTGCCACACCCGCAGGAGGCAGTTGGTCAGGAAAAGGAGTTACAGGATCAACGTTTAACGCATCCTTAGCCGGACTGGGCGAACATACAATAACATACACATTGAATAACATGAGTGAAAATATCATATTCACTGTTGAAAACGAAATAGAACCATCTGTATCGCTGACATCCAATATTCCTGAATCGGATGAATGGGATGCCATCATTATCGAAGCTCAATCTGTAACAGGTGGAGAAGATCCTCTATTTCAATTTGCATTAGATGACCCCGATTTTGAATACCCATTGGATGTTTTCTCGTCAAACAACATATTGAGATTGGCCGGTTACCAACTGGAAGAGGGAAATCATACAATATATGTACGCATGAAAACTTCTTTACCTTGTGCAACAAAAGAAATTGCAACAAACCAAATTAACATAAACAAGACTCCTACCGGAATCATTGTTTCTCAAAAAGCGACAATAAGCTGTTTTCCAAATCCTTTCGATAAAGAAATTAATTTAACCGGTCTTGACAATGATAAAGACTATATTATTAACATTTTCACGACCAATGGGAAATTAATATTCTCAAATAATTGTTCAGCCGGACAAAATAAAATCGATGTGGCTCATCTTAATACCGGAATATATCTGTTACAAATCTCCGAAAAAGAATCTCGCAAAAAAGTTGCAGTAATCCAGCTTGTGAAGCATCAGTAAAGATTCATCCCACAAAAATTTATAATTTATCATGAAAATATATCAAATAACACTTACAATTCTCATCGGGCTATTTACTGCCGGAAAACTTCCGGCACAAAGCCTTGAGAAAATAATTACCGGAACTGTAACAGATACAAAAGGTGAAATTCTTATCGGCGTATCAGTTTCTGTAAAAAGTAAAACGACTCAAACCATTACAGATATAAACGGTAAATATCGGATCAAAGCCGCACCTCGAGATACTTTGGTTTTTTCCTATATCGGCATGGAGACAAAAGAATATTACATAAAAAATAAAAAAGAGATAAATGCCATTCTCGAAGAAAAGGAACAATCCATGAAAGAAGTTGTTGTTGTAGGATATTCAACACAACAGCGCAAAGATGTCACCGGAGCCATATCTTCTTTGAAAATAAAAGATGACTTATCCGTTTCGTATGCCACATTCGACCAATTATTACAAGGAAAACTTAGCGGAGTACAAGTACAGTCCGTTTCGGGAAATCCTGGAACTGCAGGGACAATACGCATTAGAGGAGTAGGATCTATTAACGGAGGGAATGACCCCTTATATGTTATCGATGGCATACCTATGGATACTGAAGACGGTTCAGAATTAACCGGATTATTCGGGTCTTCTTATCAGTCTCCTTTATCGCTGATAGACCCTTCAGATATAGAATCTATAGATGTCCTTAAAGACGCCGCAGCGGCCTCTATATATGGTTCAAGAGCGACAAACGGAGTAATTCTCATTACTACAAAAAAAGGACAGAGTGGACGCACCAGTTTCTCGCTGAACATGTCCTGTGGATTTAGCCAAGTACATAACCTCCCGGAAATGGCAGATACAGATTTATACCTGACCGTCATGAACGAAGCTTATAATAATTATAACAAGGATAACAATTATAATCCGGGAGATGCTGGATATCAACCTTTATTAAAAGACCCGAGAGGAGTTAATTATCCCGGAGATTATGACTGGGTAAAACTCCCGTTCAGGGAAGATACACCTATTACTCAACGTTACTCTCTATCCATGAGAGGAGGAAATAGAAATACGAAGTTTTACTCAAATATTTCCTATTATGACCAAGAAGGTGTCATAAAAACAAACCGACTTAGAAGAATCAACTTCCGTTCAAATATAGACCATATCATATCTTCCAAAGTCAATTTTGGAGTTACAATAGGCCTCGGACACACAATTAATAACAGAGTACCGAGTGAAAACGGAAATTATGGATATATATTACGATCATTTCCACAACGGCCGTATGACCGACCTTACAAGAAAGATGGCTCGTATGCGATAGGAGGTATCGACCTCCGATATCACAATGTCCAGGCCATGATAAACGAATCTACTTCCGATTACAAGATTTACTCGGCAAATGCATCTACTTATCTGAACTGGAAATTAGCAAAAGGCCTAATATATAAACCACAGCTAAGTTTGCTATACAATACGAATAACGACTTTTATAATCGGACAACAGATTTTCCGAATATGGAGTCTTACGATGGTTATACCCGAGAATCACGTGCAACTGCAATTCGCTACGTATTACAACATACGTTAACATATAAAACTATGATAAAAGAAAAGCTGGGATTAACTGCAATGGTAGGACAATCTTACGAACATTACAACCGTTCATGGAATATCTCCAGCGGGTGGGACTTTCCCACTAAACAATTCACATATATTCGTTCTGCCGCTTCATTCGGTGCTAACGGATATGCTTATGGAAGTACCCTGATCTCTCATTTCGGAAGATTAGACTTGAGTTGGGACGATAAATATTTGCTTGCAGCAACAGTACGCGCTGATGGATCTTCCAAGTTTCCCTCAAATGGCATGTGGGGAGTCTTCCCTTCTGCATCTATTGCCTGGCGCATCAATAAAGAAGATTTCATGAAAAGCTTCGACTTTATCAACGACTGGAAAATAAGAGTCAGTTGGGGTATGACCGGAGAACAATCAGGCGTAGGATATTATACAGCTCAACGGTACATGGGTGCTGAAGCTCCATATTATGGACAAGCCGGCATTATCCTTGAGAGTCCGGGCAATCGCGATCTGAGTTGGGAAAAAGCAGAACAAATAAATGTGGGAACTGATGCCGTCTTATTTAACGACAGGTTGAATATTTCGATTGATTACTATATAAAAAACACACACGGACTCCTCTTTGAAAAACCGATGCCAGCCACATATGGTTATAAAACAAAACTGGTAAATATCGGAAAAATGAGAAACTCCGGGCTCGAATTATCTCTGAAATCGGTAAATATCAAGCAACGTAATTTCGAATGGACTTCAAATCTAACTTTCACGACTATCAATAATAAAGTAAAAAAATTAATGGAAGGGAATACTCCCGTATATGTCGGCAATTACCATATTCTTGAAATCAACAAACCTGTTGGATCATTTTACCTATACAAGCAAGAAGGCATCTATCAGTCTGACAAAGAAGTGCCTGAAAACTTATACAAAAACGGAGTTCGAGCAGGAGATATGAAATATGCATTGGATGAAAACGGTAATCCTAAACGGATGATTACGGGAAAAGCTATGCCCGACTGGTATGGTGGATTTACAAATACCTTTAAATTTTATGGATTCGATCTAAATATTTCTCTTTCCTATCAATATGGGAATGATATATTAAATATTTTTCGAAGTGGATATTCTGACAGATTGGGACAAATGGATGCAAATATGTTGAAAGAAAGTGCTGAAAACAGATGGACAGGACCGGGAACGAGTAATAAATATCCCAGAGCATTATTTAATTCAGAATACAACAATATGGCCTCAGACCGTTATCTTGAAGACGGTTCTTTTCTCAAATTAAAAGATATAACACTAGGATATACCTTTCCGGTAGATTGGGTAAAACATATTAAGCTAAAACATCTACGTATATACGCAACCATGCAAAACGTAGCAACATGGACAAAATACTCAGGTATGGACCCAGAAGTAAGCTATACACTTTCTCCTAAAGAAATGGGGCAGGACTTTTTCGGCACACCTAATCCCAGAATGTATTTAATAGGCCTTTCCTTAAACTTTTAATCTATAGAAATATGAAAAATTTCAAACTTATAACAACCTTACAGATACTTATCTTTTTCTCGTCATGTAACTTTCTTTTAGAAGAAACACCTGTCGATACCCTTCAGGAAAACGAATTATCGTCAGAACATATCCAAAGTCTTGTTCGAGGAGTCTATCATACTCTAGCGGACTGTACACCTGCCGGACTTATATTGAATGATTGTCTGGGAGAAATAATTGAAAACAATTCAAATAACGGAAGTTTAGTCAATGCCAATATTGCCCATAATAATTTTTCGTCAGACAATAGTTTCGTCGAGAATTATTATTATCATTTTTATAGTGTAATACATCAAGCAAATTATGCGCTCAATTATTTGTCCACTAAATCCGACCTATCAAACATAAGCAACAGACAGATGATCGGATCTCTCCATTATCTAAGAGCTTATTGTTATTTAAAATTAGTAACACAGTTCGGAGATGTACCAATATCTACCCAGATTACAGAAGAGGTCATACCGAGATCCCCAGCATCCGATGTATGGCAACTTATTAAAGATGATTTAGATATTGCAATAACTCAATGTCGTTCATGGGATCAAGCTCCACCCGAATTTCCTACTGCAGCTCGGTACTACTACTATGCATCTTCCGAAGCAGCATCAGCCCTGTTGGCTAGAGTATATTTATACAATAAAGAATATAACAAAGCCAAATCGATAGCTCGCCGTTTTCTCGAAGACTCCCGCTTCCAACTAATTCCAGCTGCTAATATGGCAGCATCAGCTGTAGGTGTAGGGCCTAAAGAACTTATCATGTGTATCTCAAACAATACCGGAGCGTACTACTACAGAAACATATTTAACACCTACGCCATGACTCCATCAGGATCATACCAATTCAAGCCATCTCAATCTTTTATAGATTCAATGGACCCTACAGATGCACGTTATACACTCTGCATCGGACAAAGTAACGACGGTTATACAACAGTAAATAAATTCAACTATAATTCTGTAAGTACATGTCCGTTCACCATATCCAGATTTACAGAAATGTACCTAATTTTTGCAGAATGCGCTCCTGACGAATCAGGACTTGAGAAACTGAATTATTTACGATCTGAAAGAAATCTCCCTCCATTAGACAAAAAAATTCTGAATGATCCCAGTAAATATATAGATGCCATACTCGACGAACGCAAATTCGAATTCTATGGAGAAAACCATTATTTTTATGATCTGGTTCGTCTAGGTAAAGCTCTCGATAAACTGGTCTATACCAAAAACAAATATCAGTTTTTATTACCAATTCCACAAAGTCAGGTCAATTTAGGATTAAAACAAAATCCAGGATACTTCTAGCAATTTTAATATTACTTTTATTATGAATCACAGATTAAACATATTTTGTTTATATTTTTTCTTGAGCATCATAGCAAACGCTCAAGAAATGAAATGGTGGAATCCCCAAAACTCAACGATAAATGCTATCGAAGGACAAGCCTGGCAAGGAGAACACGAAGGTTTTTATGACAGGCTACCTACTCGAGCAAAATCCATTGTCAGACCGGAAGTCTGGGCTCGTTCTAAATTTTCATCCGGACTGACAATTCGATTCAAAACAAACTCCCCAACAATACAGATACGATATAAAGTCGGAGGTAGACTAACTTTACCAACCATGCCAGCAGTCGGAGCAAGCGGCCTCGATTTATATGCGGTCAATGGGGACAAATTCTATTGGTGCCGTCCTGCAACGACATTCGGGGATACCATTATCTATAAATACACCGGATTAAAACCGACTCCCAGTTATTATGAAGAAGGGCTGGAATATAAGCTCTTTTTGCCTCCCTATAACAGCATACTCTCATTAGAAATCGGAGTATATGAGAACCGGACATTCATGCCACTTAGCTCACGTGACGAACTCCCGATCATTGTATATGGCACTTCTATTACACAAGGTGGATGTGCCAGCCGACCGGGAATGACATGGACGTCAATACTTCAGCGAAAACTAAACAAACCACTCATTAATCTAGGATTTTCAGGAAACGGACGTTTAGAACCGGAAGTCATACAACTCATTTGCGAACTGGACGCAGCCATTTTCATATTAGACTGTTTACCAAATTTAACCTCTGAAACAGTATATGATGATAAAAAATTAGAAACATTGATCATAAATGCCGTAAAGGATATTCGAGACAAACATCCGCAAACTCCTATAATATTAACAGATCACGACGGATATAGTAGCGGGTTTAAAAACGCAATATCACAACCCCGATACCACCGATACTATAACCGAGTAAATAAAGTTATGGATAAAGCATTCGCTAAGTTAAAAAGACAAGGAATAAAGGATATATATCATTTAAGCTTCGATGATATTGATCAATTACAGGACGGAAAAGTCGATGGAACTCACCCGAGCGATCTCGGAATGATGCAAATAGCCACAGCTTACGAAAAAATCATACGTGAAATATTAAAATAAAATTATTATGAAAAGAACAAGTATATTTATATTTATTTTATTCTTCATCATTTCTGCAAAAGCTCAACAGAAACAAGACAATTTCAAGATCCTATGTTATAATGTGCTACACGGATTCGAAAGTAATCCGAAAGTTATGGATAAATATGTAACATGGGTAAAAACAATAGATCCGGATATTGTCGCTTTCCAGGAAATGAATAAATTTACCGATAAATCTTTAAAAGAACTTGCTGCTCGTTATGGACATTACTATTCGGCAATTTCTAAAGAAAACGGATATCCTGTCGCCATAACGTCCAAGTATCCCATACGTGACCTTATAAAAGTAGACGATCACATGGAACACGGATATATGTACGCAAAAATAAACAATATCAATCTATTCGTCGTACATTTATCATCATGGAGCTTTTTCTTAAGAGAAAAGGAGATACAGCGCATTCTTTCACATGCAGCCCTAATTCCGGAGAACGAAAAAATCGTTATCACAGGAGATTTCAATTCTCTATGTGAAACAGATTCTTTAACTCACAAAGATGGATATCTAGAGCGAGTCAAACGCCGAGAACAAAAAGATCCGAGATACAAAGCCTTAAATAACGGAAAACTGGATTATTCCGTTATCCACACTGTCAAAGATGCCGGATACTCCGACTCATTCCTGATGTTTCATGATGCTTTTACCCGGGCATTTCCCAAACATTTAAGGAGAGTGGACTATTTGTGGCTAAATCCCCAAATGGCAAAATATGTCATAGCTTCCGATTTTATTTATGATGATAAGAATAACGAAATATCAGACCATTTCCCATTATTAGTAAAATTTAAATTCTAAAATATACAATAAAGTCGGGGTATGATTTTTAAATCTTGTTCATATTCCGACTTTACAGAATTCCCAATCTCATGAAAAATCTTGATTTCTATATAACCTTTGCAATCCTATTGTGCTCCTATTCCAGCATAATATCCTGCACTCAAAACGAACTACCAGAAAATACCAATAATAAAGAAAACAATGACTATATATCATTAAAACTCGTGAGTTATAATGTCAAATATTTCAGCTATGATAATAATGACCCATTAAATTATTTTACAATAGCATCGCTTATGCGCGAACTAAAGGCCGATATTATATGTCTGCAAGAACTGGATAGCTGCACCACTCGTACAAACGGCCATTTTCAATTAGCCAGATTTACCCAATATATGGGATGGGACAATTACTATTTCGGTAAAGCAATAGATTATCAAAAAGGAGGATATGGTATCGGCATATCTTCCCGAGAGAAAATAGAAAACAGTTTCAAAATAATTCTGCCCACCGGAGCAGAAAACCGTATCATCGCCATCGCGGAATTTCAAGACTACATCGTAGCATCAGTGCATCTGGACCATAAACTAAACCAATTGGCCGAGGCTGAAGAAATTAACAAAAACATGTACAAACTGTATCAAAACAGTAATAAACCCGTTTTCTTATTAGGAGACTTCAATTCAAAGACTGACTCTGAAACTATTTCCCTATTAAAAGAGAAATGGAAGATTATCTCTTCCGACAAAAACACATTCCCAGCCTCATCTCCTTCTCAACGTATCGACTATATCATGCAACTAAAAAACGGAATAACTTGTACTGTAGTAGAGACAGACGTTCCTTCTGCATACACCTTAACACAGGGTGACATATCGAGAGCTTCCGACCACAGACCAGTTTATACAATTGTCAAATTTAAAAAGAATAAACAGACCGACATTCAGTAAAACAGAACCGTTCCGAATGTTTGAAAATATAATTTATATGAAATTTACTAAGTTATAAATTCAGAAAACAGAAATCAATGAGTTATTGAGTATATTTGCTATTTATATTAAAATGGTTAAAAAATAGGTATGGACAACAGTTCGATATACGGAGTGGACACAAAAAAGATTCTTATAAAAAAGAGTATTATAAATTTTTACATCTACAATAAAGGAGCAACAATTGCAGATCTTTCAAAAGAGTTCAATTTAAGCGGACCTACTGTTGCAAAAATCATATCTGAGATGATTGAAGAGGGGTTTATTATAGACTATGGTAAACTTAAAACCTGTAGTGGAGGCAGACGCCCCAATTTATACGGATTAAATCCCGAATCAGGTTATTTTGTAGGAGTTGATATTAAAAAATTCGGAATTAATATTGGCATTGTAAATTTTAAAGGAGATATTGTTGATTTACAAACGAATATTTCATTTAAAAACGAGAATACAATAGAATCATTCAATGCCCTCTGCGAAATAATACAAACTTTCATAAACAAGCACAAATCTATCCGAAATAAAATATTGGACATAAATATCAATATATCAGGACGTATAAACGCCGAATCAGGATATAGCTACAGTACATTCTATTTCGGCGAGCGCCCTTTAACCGATTTATTTTATGAAAAATTAGGATATCAAGTTTTCATAGACAACAATACTCGTGCTATGCTTTATGGCGAATACATGAGTAATAATACCAATAATGCAAAAAACATTATTTTTGTCAATATCAGTTGGGGACTGGGTATAAGCATAATGATAAACGGACAGCTATATTATGGCGAATCTGGCTTCTCCGGAGAATTCGGACATATCAGTGTATTCGATAACGAAGAATTATGTCACTGCGGTAAAAAAGGATGTCTGGAAACCGAAACTTCAGGATCGGCCATTCATCGTATCTTTATGCAACGTGTTCTCAATGGTGAAAACTCAATTCTTTCAGCATCAATAAAAGAAGGTAATAATCTAACATTAAGTAACATTATAGATGCAGTGAACAAAGAAGACATATTAGCCATTGATATTATTGAAGAAGCTGGAAACAAATTAGGAAAATATATTGCCGGACTTATCAATATTTTTAATCCCGGATTAGTGATAATCGGAGGAGAATTATCACAAACCGGAGATTATATCAGTCTGCCAATTATAAGTGCTATTAATAAATTTTCTCTTAACCTTGCCAACAAAGACTCCGTTATCACAATTTCTAAATTAAAAGATAAAGCTGGAGTCATTGGAGCCTGTATGTTGGCTCGGAACAATTACCTCAAATTGTCACAAATCGGATATAAATATTAAATACAAAAAAGAACTATTCTCTATAATATACCCTCTTCACTCGGGAAGAAACCGAGGTCAATATTTCATACGGAATCGTTTGTAACCATTCTGCAACTTCCGTTACCGGTAACTGTTCCCCGAATATCTCCACACGATCTCCTTCCTTGCAATCGATATCCGTAACATCGATCATACAAACATCCATACATATATTCCCGACAATCGGCGCTCTCTTCCCATTAACGACAACAGCTCCTTTTCGATTGCCCAAATGCCGATTCAATCCGTCTGCATAACCGATAGGAATAGCGGCAATCCGAGAACGACGTGTAAGTACTCCACGTCGGCTATATCCGACCGTCTGGTCCTCATCCAGTTCTTTAATTTGTAAAATCGTAGTTTTCAACGTCGAGACAGTACGCAAGTCCGTATCCATCCCGCAAGCCGAAATGCCGTAAAGACCTATCCCCAAACGAACGGCCTCCATCTGCTCTTCGGTAAACCGGGTAATTCCGGAAGTATTCAGAATATGCCGCATTACCGGTTGGGGAGTAGCAGATTGCACCGCAACGGCACACTCCTTAAACAAAGCGATCTGCTGACGTGAGAAAGCATCGAAACGAGGTTCGTCGCTTCCGGCAAAATGAGAAAATACAGATCGTGCCATCACTGTCGTTTGAGATTTCAGCCGCTCCGACAAACGTGGCATATCTTCCAATGTAAATCCGAGTCTATGCATTCCCGAATCTATCTTGACATGTATCGGATAACGCATAATTCCCTGTCGTTCTGCTTCATATATTAAAGCATCCAATAATTTAAAACTATAGACTTCCGGTTCAAGAGAATAACGGAACAACGTACGGAAACTATTCATTTCAGGATTCATAACCATAATCGGCATCGTTATGCCGGCTTTCCTCAACTCAGCGCCTTCGTCCGCCACAGCCACGGCCAGATAATCGCATCCCCGATCCTGCAGAGTTTTAGCCAACTCATACGAACCCGCTCCATAACCGAAAGCTTTCACCATACAAATAATTTTGGTTTCAGGTTTCAGCTTTTGTTTATAATAATTATAATTATCTATAATTGCATCCAGATTAACTTCCAAAATCGTTTCATGCTGCTTCAATTCCAAAGCTTCCGAAATTTCTTCAAAATGATAATTCCGAGAACCCTTGATCAAGATAAGCTCATTCGAGAAACACTCTGCCGCCCCTGACGACAAAAACTCTCCGGTAGTAGAATAAAATTCCGCTTCCATAGGGAAAAGGGACTTATATGACAAAAGCTCCCGGCCTATCCCTATAAACCTGTCGATCTTCTTATGAATGACAATCTCGGCAACACGCCGATACAACTCATCGGGCGACATTCCCGATTGCAATATATCCGACAATATCAACGTACGTCTCATTCCCCGTGCCGCCGAACGCCTGTTCTGAAAATCAAGGGCAATATCCAAAGAATTAATGTCCGAATTATACGAATCATTAATGATAAGACAACCATTACGACCCTCTTTTACCTCCATACGCATAGCGACAGGCTCAAGCTTACACATGCGAGCTGCAATTTCTTCTCCGGTTTTACCCAAGTAAAGCATAACCGCCAGACAATGTATCGCATCTTCTATCGATGCATCTTCTACAAAAGGTATCGTAAATGAAGAAGAAAAACGCAAATAATCATAATCGATACGGGTCGAATCTTCTCCTTTTACAATTTTAGAAATATATAAAGCCCTGTCTTTGTCTTTTCTCGACCAGGCTATTTCCCGTGTTCCCATGCACATTTTTTCGGCAGAATCTACAATCAGAGGATCATCTCCATCATAGATAACCGATTCGGAATGCGTAAAAAGAGAAAGTTTCTCGATACATTTCTCCTGCATCGAAGAAAATCCCTCCTGATGGGCATCTCCCAAATAAGTCAAAATACCGAATGTCGGTTTTATTATCGCTTCCAACTTATCCATTTCTCCGGGTTTGGAGATTCCGGCTTCAATAACGGCAAGCTCGGTATTCTCATCGATCTCCCAAACAGAAAGCGGCACTCCGATCTGCGAATTATAACTACGCGGAGAACGCACCATATTATAATCCTCATGCAATAACTGGTAAAGCCACTCTTTTACTACGGTTTTCCCATTACTCCCGGCAACTCCTATCACCGGAATCTTGAAACGTTTTCGATGTGCAGCCGCAAGACTTTGCAAAGCAGACAAGGTATCTTTTACCAAAAGGAAATTGGCATCTGCCATCTGCTTCCGGTCTTCCGGTAAAGAGCTCACGACAAAGTTACGGACACCTTTTCTATACAAGTCTCCTATATATCGATGAGCATCGTTACGTTTTGTCACCAATGCAAAAAAAAGAGTCTTTTCGGGGAAAGTCAAAGAACGACTATCCGTTAATAAATCCGATACCGTACACTCATGTACTATATCGCACTTTGCCTGTAAAATGCAAACGATATCTGTTATTTTATAATTCATCCGGTTATAATGTTTTTAAAAACAACTCCAGAGAATCTATCTCTTTCGAAAGATCAAAGTAAGAATATTTTTCCCAGATTTTTTTCAGTTTAAACAAATTTTGCATAGTAAAATCCCGGAATGCGTCCTTATCCGGAGTAAGAGGGCGATGATTCAACGCTTTTTCAAGACGTTCCCACTCCCGGTTCAAGGTCTGGGTCTCTTCAGAGAAACACGCTTCGGAAAAACGCTCCCAAATATATCTTATCGCCTGCTCATTCGGATGTGTCATTCCGGCATCATAAAAACGGTAATCCCTCAACTCGTCCATAACGATCTCATAAGAAGGAAAATAGATGCACCTATCAGGATACATCCGACATAACTCCTCCACGAATAAAAGCAAGACAGACTTACTAAGTTGGTTTTCATGCGCACCGTCTCTTAAATGACGGATCGGGCTGACCGTAAACATAATCTTTAATTCGGGGTTAGAATCTGACAAACGTTCTATCAAAGGTATCCATCCCCGAAGCATCTCATCGACTCCGACACGACGGCGATCGAACAACGAAGCCGGCAATTTATGACAATTAGCAACCACCTTTCCGGTCTCCCGTAAAGAATACACATATGCCGTACCAAAAGTCACCAACAGCCAAGACGCCCGGTGCAGTTGTTCCGCTCCAGCCTTCAACTCCCGATTAATTCCGTCGATACACAGTTCCGGATCTGTATGTGAAAAACGGGAATGATGCCGAAAACTGTGCCAAAGATTACCATCCCGAAAAATATCATTTACCGTATATCGATAACCGTCCGACATCATTTGCAAAGCGTCTGCAATGGAAACCGGATTATACAAAATACCCGTAGGATTAATTTTTACATTAAATTTATGAGCAACCAATAAATGCCCTATATTCTCGACAAAACAAGAACCCAACAACAAAATCTTATCCCGATGAGAGATCTGATGTTGCAATTTTTCACAAGGTACGATCGTTCTAAATTCCATGTAACAAACATACAAAAAATAATGAAGCTTTTTAGAGCCTATCTAAAATTTACTCGGACAAAGTTTAAGAAAAATCCACATGAACAGGCGGTTTCTCTCTCAATAGCAAAACCATACCAATACCGTCAACATCGTTATAGACCGGGAAAAAAGGTAAAAAACAACCGGATAATATTTTTTATTAGAGAAATTAAACAAACTTTTAAAATAACAAATCAAAAACTAAAAGATAATTTCCCCACGATATTTAACAAAAAAAATATCTCTCCGACAGATACATACAATAAAGCTTTTTACTACTTTTGTAGCCCGAAATTGATCTTGAAGCGATGGTGACAACTTCAGGATTTTAGTTAAAGAGCTTTAGAGCCTGTCTAAATTTTGGAGAGTTTATTTTGAACGATTTTTTTGAAGATACTATTATGTATTTCGCAGGAGGAAGATAATGGATCGACTTGATCGACAACTCCTTGATCGGGAAATTTAAACAAGCTTTTAATTAAATAAAATGATTCATTACGAATTATGAAAAAGCATCTTTTTTCTTTTGTAGTAATTTTCCCTCTCTTGGGATGCAATTCTCCTAAAAACCCAAATGAAGAGGCTCGTCAAGAAAATGAAATCCTACCCGCTGTTATCATCGAAACAAAGCAAGAAGCGGATACAGTCAAACCTTCGGATATGTACAGTAACGCTTTAGATCTTCCCGAATTCCGAGATTGTACCGATTTCGGAGGAGCATTAATTTCGGACGATTACGGAGTGCATGTACTGCAAAACGACAAAAAAAGAATTACCTATCTGCTATTTGACGAACTCTCTGCAAGAAACAACAGCGGTATGCCTCTGTGGAAACTTCTCGACACACTTCAGTTGCAAGGGACAGAACTGAATATCGGATGGACAGGAAACGTAATGCTGAACGGTCGAATAGACAATGAACTCATCGTTCTTCTGCCGGATGATATAGATTGGATCGATACCGAAATATTCGATACGGTAAAACAAGCTTGGAGATTTGACCGAATACGAAAAAAAATCATAGAGATACCGGTCAAAGGTATTAGGTGCAAAAACGATATGTACGGCATCGATTGACATACAAAAAATGCGGGATATCCCGCATTTTTTATGTTCATCATTCCGGACGGAAATAAACAGCCTGCCCTCCTCCGTCTGCCAATTTCATATGTAACGTATCGGCAGAAGTCACAATCCTATGTTCTATCTTATAATCCGTAGGATTATCTTTCCAATGTGCATTATCCCCGTCAGCATAAATATCCGCGTGATATTTTATGTCGGGGCTTAAAAAGTCAAGAGGAATGTTTATCGTACGTCCGTTTTCATTCGTAGTCGCTCCAAGGTAAAACCGATCACCGGCTTGACGCACAACCGCGATATACTCTCCCGGTTCACCAACTAAGGCTTCAGAACGGTCGCAATCGGCATCAAAATCAATAAAGAACTGAAATGCCGGATGATTTTCATAATTCTCGATCATATCCGAAGCCATCTGCAACGGACTGTACAAAATTACCCAATTCGCAATTTGTTTGGCAAGAGTCGTGTTTACTCGACTATTCCCTTTATCCAAGTCGTTCCATTTTTTACGTAACGGAGAGTTGCGGGTTTTCTTGAATAAGATATCGAATGTTCCCGGAGTATAATCCATAGGGCCACCCAACAAACGAGTAAAAGGCAATATTTCATGATGAGACGGCGGATTTCCTTCACTCCATGCATTCCATTCCATACCTCGAGCTCCTTCTCGAGACATCATATTCGGCCATGTCCGACGAATACCGGTATCCTTTATCGGTTCATGTGCATTTACGGTTATTCTATATTTTGCCGCAGTTTCCACTACCTTCTGGTAATGCCGAACACCATATTGACTGTGATGCCAATACCCTCCGGGCATAGCTCCGGCATAACCGGTTTTCAGATCGTGTACTCCATAATCGACATACCAACGCAACGCCTTATCCAACTGCCTTTCATAATTCGGGACATTTCCTCCGGTTTCATGATGTCCGATAATACGAACTCCCTTTTCCTGTGCATAAGCAGCAATTTCATCCATATCGAAATCGGCATAAGGCTTCGTATAATCGAAATTCTGACGGCCGCCCCAACTTTCCCAGCCCTCATTCCAACCTTCAAATAAAACACCTTCGATATTATGGGCTGCCGCAAAATCTATATAGCGTTTAGCATTCTCCGTTGTCGCACCATGACGGTCATTAATAACCCAAGACTCGACACCGAGGTGCATCCCCCACCAAACACCGACATACTTCATCGGTTTTATCCAATCTGTAGAATCAAGGACACAAGGATCGTTCAAGTTCAAAATAAGAGATGAGTTTATCAAACCTACAGCCTTAGGAGCGATCTGAATCGTGCGCCATGCCGTTTTAAATGCACCCGGGACATGAGCTTTCGTGCCATCGGGCAAAGGAGCTAACTCGGATTTGAATTTCCGCTCTCCGCATTTTTTTAATGTCATCTCCGGGAAATCATATAACGCAGCCTCATGAATGCTTGCATAGATACCGTTGTCCGTCCTAAAAGTAATCGGAGTATTAGCGGTCTCCACTTCACTGATTTTTTGTGGAATATATAACAATTCGTAAGTCTCGAAATTTGCAGGAATCGACCAAGACCGGCCATCCTGTGCAAAATCGAATTCGGTCAGTTCATCCATAACGACTAAAGAATCCTTGTCAGGATGCTCATACTCATATCTGAATCCGATACCGTCATCAAAGACCCTGAAACGAATCACCAAAGACACATCTTCTTCGTTCTCCAGACAAACAGACATCTCGTTATAATGATTTCTGTTCTTTTTATTTTCCCCCCACGGTTGAGTCCAAACTTCATCTTTCGAAGAAAATTCGGTCTTACTTATTCTAAACGGCCCTGATATAAGGGAATCTTTAAAAACAAAGCCCAAACGGGAATCCCTTATAAAACTCTCTCCTTCTACATTCACCGAGTAACTAAGATTTCCACCGTCCGGATTATTCAAAACGACCTCAATACGCCCGTCAGGAGACAAGACCCGCTCTTGCAGCGAACTCCGACAACCTGCTAATAAAAACAGAATCGCGACAGTACAACAACATAACTTCTTTCTCATTTTTCACTTTTTTATAAATAATCCATTTCAAACATAGTAAAAAAACATAAAAAATAAAACAACTCCATACTATTATTCAACAAAAATTCAGGGCCGACTTCGAAAAACGAAAATCAACCCTGAATTAACCCATTGATACCGTCAGGACTCTTCGCTATTACAAACTAACCTTATACGCTTTATTCTCAACTACCACAATCACATTCTTTTGAGGAACGGGGATTACAATTTCCCGACCTGTCGCCTTTATCATTTTTACAAGAGTTCCCTTTAAAGTAAATACATTCACAACAGTACCCCTCGGTGCTGAGACATAAAGATTTCTATTAAATCCGTAAGGTCTCTTTTCCGATACCGAATCGCCTTTTATTCCGGAAACAGAAGTAACGACCGCCGAAAGAGCAATTTCATAAGAAAAACCTTTTCCATCAGAAAATATCACTGTTGCATTATAAACTCCTTCAGACTCAGGAGTAAATGTAATCTCTATATCCTTTTCACCGTTTTCCTCATCTCGACCAATAACAGAAGATGAAACGGCAAACAACGCTGCATCTTCACCTTCCAATGTTACTGTCACATCATTCTCCATATGCAACAAAGACAATTTAAGTGAACGGGATACCGGTTCCGTTGTCAAATCAGATCCAAAGTCCAATTCCGTTATTCCGGCAAAATCAATGACTGTATGATAATATGCTTCTGCCAAAAGGTCTATACTCTTTACCTCTTCTCCGCCATAATAGATTAATATCTCTCCAGATATCCGTCCCTGCTCATCGGGAGTAAATGTCACGATTATTTCTTGCTCACCGGATGCATCTACCGGAATCTCCGTCTTAGAAAGGACAAAGCATTCATCAGACGAAGTCAATAACACACTTTCTTTCAAATTGGCAACATCCAATATAAAGCGTCTCTTCTCAGGCTGATCACCGATAGCGACACGTCCGAAATCCAGTTCAGCGACATCGGTATCAACAGAAGGTGCTGCAACAGATTTTCCCCGAAGAGCAACAGTTTTCTCAACTTCTCCGCTTTTCAATAGAAGTAAAGCGGTATATTCCTGCACTGAACTCGGTGCAAATTTTACCGTAACGGTTTGTTCGCTTTTACCATCAACTATTATCAAAGAAGGATTCACTTCAAATATAGGATTATCGCACGTCACTGTTATATCTTCTGATAAACCAAAAAAAACAACCGTAAATGTCTGTTCTTCAAATTGACCGGCAACAACATCTTCAAACACCAACTCTTCAATGCTCGTTTCCATCAAGATCGGAGGCATCACAGCCTCTCCTACACCCAAAACCTTCACAGTCTCATTTATGCCATCTCCTTTTATCGTAATAAAACCCGTTGCATTACCACCTCTTACCGGAGTAAATTTCACTTTCACCATCTGCGGTTCGGTGCTATCCTGATCTACGTGAGACAAATCGACCGAAAAATCGGCATAATTCGATATAATATCCAATCCGCTTGCCAAATCAGTCGGGGTGAAAGAAAACTGCAATTCTTTGCTTTCCCCACATGCCACGGTACCAAAATCCAATACCGAAGTCGAAAGTTCGACTTGAGGAGACTTTATCTCTACAGGAACATAAAAGCCGATTTTATCTCCTCCGGAAATTTTAAACCCTGCCGCACAACCTTTGCCAGAAGGATCGTTCCCCACATTACCTTCTACCCAAATCTGACGTCCGATTAACTCCGGATGCGATTTGCTACCCCACTCATTTCTCGTACTGCCGGCAGGCAGTTCTATCACCATAATTTTATGCTTTCTATTATTATAAACTTCATCTTTCGAATCGGCAATAGCGATATAACGATCTTGAATATACCCCTCATTCAAACCAGTCGAAGTAATACATCCCAAATAATAACCAACAATCCGCTTAGCTCCTTTTTCCGCTATGGCATTCTCAACCAACACAGGAGTCTCACCACCCGCTGCTCCGATACCGGTTAAAGAAATTTTCTTTTCAAGTCCGAAAGCAACAAAAGAAAGTTCTCCCGAATATTCATTTTCCGTATCCGGAGCAAAAACGACAGTTATTTGCTGTGGTTCAGACAGATTTGCAGGAATAACCTCAGGAGTCACCGAGAAAGAAGAATTATCTGCTGTTATCATCACATCTTCTGCCAGATTCTCCGCTGTCACATAAAAAGAAAGCTGACGGGAAGAGCCTTTTGACACCGCTCCAAAATTAAGATCTCCAACCGAAGAATATATAACCGGAGAATTCTCAGACAACCCTTTCCCCGAAACAGTATATACGACATCCAAGTCTGTTCCGCTCACCTGTATGTTTCCTGTATAAGATGTCACCGCCTTAGGAGAAAAAGTTACCGTTATCACCGTCGTGGACACATCCTGTAAAATTTTTGCAGGTGTTATATCAAATGCATCATTATCACACATCAAGGTCAAGTCACTTTTCAGTTTTCAGGTCTCAACCTCAAACGTCAATACAGAAGATTCTCCCTCCTTAACATATCCAAAGTCCAAAGTTTCAGGAGAGAATGACACTTCAGGAGACTGGGAAACCCCATTCATTTGCAAAGATGTCACAACCAAAGGAGCTTGGGCATACTGTCCTGCAGTAATAACAACTGTAAATCGCTCCACGAGATCTCCAATTTCCATGACTTGACTCGTACCATACTTATCGACATCCTGTATATTAAGTTCTTTCAATACACGCTGATCCACAGCGCTAATAATTCTCACATTCAATGTCGTATTCCAATCCCCACTTGATTTTCCGAAAATTTCTAACGAAAGTCCCGTATGCGGACCGAAAACCGGAGATGTTATTGATCCGGCATCTAATCCGGCACCGGTCGCTTTCTGCTCTAAAGTCAAACGATCCGTCCCGATAACAGCCCTGTTATTACAAACCCATCCGTCTTTTTCCATAGACGAGAAATTCCCTTTATACTGAAATACCATATCATCCTGTGCCATAGCAGACACCCCATATCCACCAAAGAAAAACAATACAAATACAAGCCAAATTTTAAATGTTTTCATAAGCATTAATAAGATAAAATTAGCATTAAAAAGATAGGGGCACGAGGTTTATACTCTTGCCCCATAACTACAATATTAGATATTCAATTTGCAACCGACATTACTTGACAGTCACTTTCTGTACTTTCATGTCGTTTTCCGTATCAATAATCAGCAAATATACACCAGAAGACAGGTATCCCATATTCAATTCGCACCGGTCACTTTCTACCGCTACTTCTCGCAACAAACTTCCTTGCAAAGTCAGAATTTTTACCATACGTATTTGTTCTGCCTCAATAACCAAAACTCCTCCTTTTCTCACCGGATTAGGATAAACTTTGCAAGCAACAGTTTTCACATTTTCAATTCCGAGAAGCGGATCATCGGAAAGAACCGAAACATTCACATCAGATGACGTACTCCATTTCCCGTTTTCAAAAACGATACGAACTCCGGTAGTTCCTTTCTTCAGGCCTCTCAGTTCAAAAGTTATTTTTTGTTGTACCTCATCATACATTACTTTGGAAACCTTTACTATATTTCCATCTTGAGCAGATACAGAAATGTCAAAATTCTCTTTTTGAGAAGCGCCACCCAAACTATAGGAAGTTTCCAAAGTCTTTGATTCTCCACCATTCAATGTCACGGCTTCGATCGGTGAAACAGATAAAGTATTAGAAGGAGTCTCTCCATCGGACGATGATTCTCCGTACACTTCGATCTCTCTCAATGCAACAGCCATACCATACTCATTATTTTGTGTCAACTGCAACTTAACATAACGTCCCGTCATCGGAGAAGGCAAGTGATAGTCAAACTCCATGTGACGATACTTGTTAGGTGTTTCATATTCTGACGAGCGCTTCCATGTATAAACTTCTTGATAAGACGATTCAGAATCTTCAGAACCTATAAAAATCTTAACTTCCCCAGGAACAGACACTGTACTCCAAAACACGGCGCCAAATACTTTTATATCAGATATCGAGGCTTCACTCTCCAAATCAATCACCACCGTAGATTTTGCATTATTCTGCCACGACGGTCCACACCAAAGATTATTAAAATCGGCACTTCCATCACCCTTAATCGGTTTAATACCATCGACAAGTGTCTTAACATCTGCCTTTCCGCCTCCGGAAAGCGGAGTACCAGTCGCACTTACATGCGATTCCGTAATTGACTTACCTAAAGCTAAATTGCCTCCAGAAAATACGACAACCGAAAGATTGGTACAAACCTGCCAATCTCCATTCTTCAATGCAACTACCAAATCAGCATTACCAGGTGTTTTACCCTCAATATCCAGCAATATCTTTCGAGCATCTTCATCATAACTGGCATTAACTATTGCAACATCACTTCCCGATACACTTTTTAACCGAGAAACGACCTCAAGATTATCTTCTACCGACATGTCGCCAAGATCTACCGGTATCTTCTTTTTCACAGATTTCCCCACCTCGATTTTCACACCGTTCACATTGCCAATAAGCAAAGGATTTTCTTTATCTGTTTTAGCAAGGACCTCTATCTCCTGCAAGAATACTCTTCTCTCATTATATCCTGTTACCTCCAAACGCACATAACGGACCTGACGACCATCAACGGGAAGCACGACTTCATTTATCTCCTGAAGATTCTTATTTTCAAACCATGCAACTGAAGCATAAGCACTCTCTTCATCGGTTTGAGCAGTATATACTTTCACTTCACTCGGGAAATAACAACGATTACCTACAACATTATAATCCGCCGGCTCAAACATAAACTTAATAACCCTTGCATCGTAAATTTTCCCCAAATCGATTTTTACCGAGAAAGTCTTCCACCCGGCCCAAAAAGTCGAGCGATTACCATCAGTCAATGCATTTTCCGGTTTCAAGTTTGGTTCGTTAAGTATTGCACTCATGGCGTCTTTCATTACGATTGACGGTAGAGCTCCTCTTGCAATATTTATCAAGCTAAGGTCTTCGATCTTAACTTCAAAAACAGAAGATTTCACCCAATCACCGTTCTTGATAGAAACTTCCACTTCTGCCGTTCCTATCTCAAGAGAGAGCATGTCGAAAGAAATTTTATTCTTTACCTCATCATGTCTTATGTTTTTAATCTCCAATAAATCAGGACGATCTGTTTTTACTTCAATGTTAAAGTTTTCCTCTTTTTCCGTACCACCGAATCCATAAGAGAATTCTTTCTCCGCAGATTCACCCAGCCCCAATAACAAATTCTCAGACTTATCCAAAGTCAACTTCGTTGCAACACCATAGGCTTCAAATTCCCATATACGAATAGTAACCGGTTCTGTAGAATAAGGGACAAACTTAACATAACGGGCTATCGTTGGTTTTACCCAAATTGTTTTTTCCGTAGCCGGATTACTTCGTTCATCGGCAATCAATGTCCAATCTACAGCATCATTGCTGACATATATTTTATACATGGAGATATTATCAAACTCCGGTTCTCCCTGTTTACAGTCTATAATACGGAACTTATATAACTTATAAGATTCTTGCAAATCGACAACCACCCAATGTTCTTTCTTACCACCGATGCACCATTTCTGATGCACATCCGAGAAATTTTTAGTTACACCATCAATCAAATGATATGCCTCTTCTCCCGCCAATTGTCCACTTACCGAGTGAATCTGCTTATCAACGCTCACCACTTTGAGATCATCGGCATTATTTGCGACTTCAACAAACGCTTTTTCGGTTATTTCAGTAGTCCCGGCTTTGTTCGTCACTTTCACTCCTATATCGAATACTCCTGCCTGAGTAAATTGAACAGAAATCTGTCCGCCATTTCCGGTTTTACGAGCCGAAGAGGGAAGAATCCACTCATATCCAGTCGGATTATCTTCCGTTTTTGCATACAAAGTTACCGTTCCGTTTACAGGAATCAACGTTTGTGAAGCCGAGAGAACAACTTCGGGAGCAGCAAGATCACGATAATTCACCGATGCCGAGACTTCCGCTCCTTCACGCATATCTTTAACTACTGCCGTCACAGATACCGTAACTCCTGTCTCCGAATCGCTACTACGGTTGAATTTAGGAATATAGAATCCTTCATCACGAGTTTGTCCCACCAATGATTTCACACCGTTTCTTTGCAGATAGATATTATAGTGATCAATATCTTCAGATTTCGGAGCATCCCATACTACACGTATATCTCCGCTATTGGCAGCCAACTTATTCTCAATCTTAAGATTTTCAACACGAGCCAATTCCGGATAATACCCTTGCGGATAAACAGCCAATTGACCCAACAAAACTTCATAAGAAGACAGATTCGAAGAAGAACGGAAATTCAATGCAATAATAGAAACCGTTTTCCCCTCCAAAGAAGACAAATCTCCCTCAGCTACTGTCCATCCGTTATTCGTCGAGACAGTATTTAATGTAACGGTAGCAAATTCATTAGCATTCTCAGAAATACCCAACTTGGCTTCTATAACCGCTCCCGAACCTTTATATACCAATTGAATCTTATCTCCCGAAGCAATTGCCAAACGAGTCTTATAAAGACGCATGATATGGTCAGCATCAGCACTCAACGCCCCCGATACCTTGACCGACGTCCCCATATTATAAGCATCATCAAGATAGATATCAGCCGAAAGAGTTTTATTATCAAACCACCAGCGCCAAGTAGGCATAATTGTCTGCATTCCACGATGATACCAGTCATGATTTCCCTTCTCTTCTCCGTTTACAAAACGTTTTTTCCCTAAACCTGCACCAAATGTCGTTACAAAGGGTTTGGTCTGAATAACCGAACGCTCCAATATCGTATTCGCCAAGCCTGGCCATGTAGAAGATCCCCAAGCCGAATTATCGGAAGGATCCCCTTTCGCATTTGTCCAAAAGCGAGACTCGTTTTGAAATACCTCCTGCATTTTCTTATATTGTTCAGCACTGCCGTTCACGGGATTTTTTCGAAACTCATCCACGACTTTTTTCCAAATTCCCTCCTCCGGGTTAAAGATATTGGGCGATCCCCGATGTCCGGTAGAAGTAAATAGATTTGAAAATTTATCCGCATTTCCGGTAAAACCGTTTATTGCAGATTCGATTCCGAAATACAGTTTAGAAAATGCGATATCTGCCATACCTGCATTCTTTACCGCCTGCATTTGAGACTGAATATTCGACACGGTATTGCTTCCATAATCCAAAAAATAAGAAACCCCGTCCATTTTCACCATATCCATATAATCTCCTACAACAATATCGTTATTATACCATTGTATCTCCATATATTCCTTTCCTCCCGCTTTCTTGCACTTATTAAAGGTCTCGATAAATCCCATCCAGTCTCCCGGCAAAGCGCCATGAAGTTCTTCATTGATAAACCAACCATCAAAGCCATAATAATCGGCTATCTCATACAACTTACGGGCATATGGGTATTCTCCGCCTTCTTTAGTCAACATCTGACGCAACCATGCCGGATCTCCAGAAAAAGCCCTAGGAGGGAAAAACAACTGACCCAGAACTTTTACTCCATTCATGTGCGCTACATCCACTACCGGGGCCGAAGGAGGTATAATAATGCCTTCTCCTGCAGATCCACCCCACCAAATCAGCAAATCCATATATTGCCAATAAGTAGGATTATATCCGAGAATATTGTCCGCATCCTGCGAAGGAGTAAGACTGCATTCAGGATTCATTGTCAAACAAGCCGCCACACGGGAATCTGCAAATTGAGAAGAGTTCGCTTTCACCGTATTATCCCAAAAACGTGGTTGAAGAGGAACTCTACTCCTATTAAATTTCGCATCTTGGTCATCCGAAGGCTTCCAATTCTTAATATTGTCCGGATGCCAACACGGACTATATGGCTGTTGCGCAATTGCACTGCCTACGCCCAAAATAACAAAAAGCGTAATAAATAACTTTTTAATGTTCATGATATAATTTATTTTAAAGGTTTTGATTATCTGAAATTATTCGGCTTTACACGCTCTCCCTGATCATTATTCGTATCAGAAACGTCCCAGAAAATACGTTGAGCCTGACTATCCCGATATTTTACCGGTATATTATCGAAATTATGCTCAAACTCACTATTCGAATACCGTATGCGCTTAATAAACTTCCCTTGAGGAACATCAGAAGAATAATTTCCGCTTTTTGTCTGAAAATCCATCAGCCGAGGATAATCAGTACGACGAAACTCCGCCCACGCCTCATTCCCGTTCGGGAAAACAGCCAACCATTTTTGAGTAATAATTTGTTCCAACATGCCTTCTCTATCATTCTTTTCAAACGGGTTATCTTCATCTTGCAAACAATGCAGCATCATTATATATACATTCGTTTTCTGAGGCAGAATTTTATAATAATCCATCGAAGCTTTAATTCCGGATTTAAAATACTCCAAGACATCTCCTTCGACCCATCCGCGAAGAACTGCTTCCGCCAACAAAAACTGACATTCGGCATACCCCAACCATACAGACTCACGAGAAAAACCAAACCAATTCATATCTTCCAAAACTTTCGGAGCAGTTTGATTGCAGCGCAGTACAGAATGCTTCGAACTCTCTTTATGAATAATATCCCGACTACCTATCACACATCCGTTAAAATCTTTACTCGTATCCTCGATATTATTCTCAAGAGAGGCATACGGTGTAGGACGATACCATAATATCTCCATACGCGGATCTTCAAAATCAGCCAGATTTTTATATGCCGACTCAATATCCTTAGACATAACACAATCTCGGTAATTGGTAGAACACAAAGCAAATATATTCTCGTCACCTCCGGAATCGATACCGCCAAGTGCAACCGGAGCATAGTCGGGGATAGTCACCATATTATCCTCTTGTCCTTTCATCACACCTTCAGGAGCAGAAAGTGCGGCCAAAGCTTCCCTTTTGGCCCATTCGGGATTTGCAACAGATATCCTCATTGCCATACGCAGACGGAGCGTGTTGGCAAAGCGCATCCATGCCCGTTCGTCACCACCATATACAAAATCTTCTGTCTTAGTAAACTTAAATTCGCATTCTTCAGGACGCATATTCTCTACCGCCTGGGCCAATATACGGAAACACATATCATAAACTTTCTCGGCATCATCATAATGCACCTTCTCAGGAGCCTCCCAACCACGTACATATTCAGAGAAAGGAATAGGACCGTACGTATCAACCATCTGTACTGTCAAAAATGCCATATAGATGCGGGAGATATAATAAGCATTCTTATACTTCTCCCTATCAACATAATAAAACGGCCGTATCAGCTGCGCATACTCCTTTACCCTTTCCTTATAGAAATGGTCCCAACGCCGACCGCTATAATCTTCAGTATAAACATATCCAGGAGAAGAACTGAGGAAAGCAGTATTATTACAAGCAAAATACCCCCCATACACATCATGAGATAGATTAGTCGTACGTTGATAATCGTTATACATCCCCTGATATAAAAATTTCTTAAATGTCGCAGGCGCATTTCCTATAATCGTTTTCAGATATTCTAACTCCTGCTCACTTACGGTAGCATTCAGATCAATATCAGCGAGACCCTCATCCAGATCTTCCGGACCGCTAACCACATATTCCGGATTTAGAGGATCGGTATTTATCTCATCAAAACTATCTGTACAAGCAGTAAATATGCTCATGATAAAAGCCTGTACAACAACACATAAAAAGAATTTCATATTATGTAGCATAATTTAGTCCTTAATTTAAAATGAAACATTTACAGAGAAACCAAACGTACGGGTATAAGGTACAGCCAAATAGTCTATCGCTGACGAATACATGTTGGTATCGTAACCACCCTCAGGGCTAGTTCCCGGTGTATGTTTCAGCAAATAGCACAAATTTCTGGCGACCAATGAAAGTCTGAGGTTTGTAAAAGGTGTTTTCTTCAATAACGTTTTCGGGAAACTATAAGACAACGCCAATTCTTTCAATTTTATATAAGAAGCATCATAAATAAACTCTTCAGCAAAACCATCCGTAGAACCGATAAGCTTATAATAATCTTCGGCTGATACCGGTTTTGTATTTTTTTCTCCAGAAACAGTCACACCATCAACGATTATATCCGTACGTTTTGCCGTACGTTTTGCCGTACCATAAAATGTTGCCATTGCCTCTGTCACAGAAACGATATCCCCGCCAAACTTCATATCAAACAAAGCCGACAAAGTGAAATTTTTATATGTAAAAGAAGGTGATACCGACATCAACAAATCCGGCTGGATATTTCCAATAGCCTTAGGATTTTTTTCCGAATTTACCAAAGGTAATCCGTCCTCACCTACGATAATACGACCCTCAATGTCTCGCGCATAACTTTTCCTCGGGAAAATATCGCCCAACTTCCCGCCAGAAAACGCTCCTACATTGACCAACAACTTTTCGGAATTATCAAAATCCATACGAGATACGCCATCGGCAAGTTCTTTCACGGTAGAACGATTATGTGCCAAGTTAACACCCAGATCGAAAACAAAGTCCTTTGTCTTTACCGGAGTCGAATAAATCATCAACTCGAGACCTTTATTTACTATATTTCCGGCATTAATACGTTTCCATGCATAGGCTCCACTCATGGGAACTTTCATCACTTGATTCTTTGTATCGCTATAATAATATGTAAAATCAAATCCTAAACGATTGTCAAAGAAACGCATATCCAGTCCGGCTTCATACGATGTAGCAATCTCCGGTTTCAGATTTGCATTTTCCAAAACATCTACGGCTGCCGCTTCCGGACCGTTCGGTGTCTGATGATATACAAAGCGGTTGTACAATTGATAAGGGTCTGTATCCTTACCCACTTGAGCAAAAGAAAGACGCAATTTTGCAAAATTTAACCATGAAGGCAGTGAAGCATCCATTTTTCGGACAAAATCGGATATAACATAGCTCACATTTACCGATGGGTAAAAATAAGACCGATTATCGGAAGGCAGTGTCGATGACCAGTCGTTTCGGGCAGTTAAATCAACCGACAAATAATCATCCCATGCAAACTGAAACGTCGCAAAAAGAGAATTTACCCGCTTACGTTCAAACGCTTGTTCCGAAGCATTAAAACCAAGTGCCGAATTCAATACCCAATCGTCTTTTTTCCGCATATTACGGGCTGTACCCAATAATCCTTCAGAACGCATATCCATAAAATTCGCACCCAATGAATATCCCAACTGAACCCGATCTCCGACTTTATTGCTTCCAGTAAGCATAAGTTCTACATTTTGTTCAAAAAAATTATTTTCACGAAGATTCATTTCATCAGCCAATACCTCTTTTGTATAATCGGTACGGTCTGAATCGAACAACTGAGTACGATAATAATCGAACATATATTTCCCCGAGAAATGTAACCACGAAGTGAAATTCAACTTCAGATTATAATATCCGAAAGCCCGCCAACGATCATCATAATTGTCTCGTTGATTATTGATATAGTAAGGATTAAGATCGGTATTACTCGGACCAAACCAATTAACATGTTCACTGGTTTCAGTACGATAATGTTTCAAATCATCAAGGCTTACGTTATTAGGGATCATCAACAATTGGGCAATCTCGCCATATTTACCAAAATAAGGGCGATTATCTGCTTTCGTCCTCGACAAGGAGATCTTTGAGTCCATACTCAAATATTTATTAAAATCTGTCCCGGCTTTTAAGTCAGCATTATATTTCTGCAACTGTTCTTGGTGAAAAACCCCAGAACTCTTCACATATCCGAATGAAGCGCGGTAATTACTCTTCTCAGTAACCGTACCGAATGAAACATTATGATTTTGAGAAAACCCTGTTCTGAAATAGTCCTTTAAAGGATCTCCATATTTCTTATAATTACGGATCTCGCCATTCCATGCAATAAATTCATGACCATCCAATAAAGATCCCCAACTCCCCGACTTAGAAGCATCGGCAACTCCACCTTCTCCCTGGCCATAAACATCTTGCATATCAAGTGTCTCAGCAACTTGAGTCCAAGTGCAACTGCCAGAATAAGAGACACCCCAACCATCGCTTTTCGTTCCTCTCTTAGTCGTGATCAAAATAACTCCGTTACCTGCCCGGGAGCCGTAAAGTGCAGCGGCATTAGGACCTTTCAAGACTGAGATAGATTCTATATCGTCCGGATTGATATCAACCGAAGCTCCACCTCTGTCAAAGCCTCCGTATTCCGATGCAGTAGAATTATTCATATCACTAAAAGGCACTCCATCCACAACCCATAAAGGCTGATTATTATCCGACAAAGAAGAATTACCACGAATAGTGATCTTCGTAGATCCATTAAGTCCTGTACTAGAAGTATTCATCTGCAATCCTGCAACTTTTCCCTGCAACGCACTCGTTACGGATGGATCTCCGGTTTTATTCAGATCTTCACTTTTCAATTCTTGCACAGCATAACCCAACATTTTTTTCTCTCTTTTGATACCCAAGGCCGTCACGACAACCTCCGAAAGCACTTTATTATCTTCTTCTAAAGTTACATCGACGGTAGTCTGATCTTTAATTTCTACACTAAACGGACGATAGCCCACATACGTAATTTTCAGTTTTGCACCTACAGGAACGTCTAAAGCATATCTCCCGTCTATATCTGTTGCAGTACCGGTGGTAGTACCTTCTACTACCACGCTGGCACCGATAACAGTTTCCCCTTTCTCATCCTTTACGACTCCGGATATATGACGTTTTGCCGTCTTCGATCCTGAGCTTCTTTTAGAAAGAAGGACTATCTGACGATTCGATATTTCAAAATCCAGATTCGTATCCTTCAAAAGGGCTGTCATGAGACTTTGCATATTTACATCCTTTACATCCAGCCTGACCTTTTGATTTACATTTACATTCTTTTCATCATAAAAAAATGTATAATCACTTACCTTTTCTATACGTGAAAGAGCTTCCCGAAGAGGAATATCCGAAAACGAAAGTGTAATCTTTCCGTCTTGTTCGGCAGCATAAATCTGCGAATGAACACCAAATGATAAAATGAAAATAAAGAATGCAAGTCGCCACAACTTACTAATTGATTTTTCGATTTCTCTGTACTTCATGCTGATTAGATTTATAATCTGTTATCTTCTTTTATTTATTGCCGGAATGGCCGGTTCTGGCAAACAATTATTTCAAGTTTATAAAAAGTACCGCAAAATATCGGTATATCTTTTCCGGTACATTCAATCGTATGACACAGAAATCTATAATAACCCTTATAAGAGAATGCGATTTTTTTACCGTTTTTTTCATAAATATTTTTCGGTTTCCCAAACGGTCCTTAAAAAAATTTTGTCCGATATATTTTATATACTGTCATATAATATCCCAATCTTTCTTTTGAAACTTAAAAACAACATTTTCTTCACAAAAAAGTCATATTATAAAAACATCCTTCAGATACTTTTGGCGTATCAAAAAAATATGTGAGTTTCATTGGCAAGGGAACAGCAACCGTTGCGGTACGCCGAACGGATATATGATCGTCGATGTAGATGAAGATAATGTTCGCTGGCATTTTAAGCCGACAGGGCATGATTTGAATTATCAATTCAAAATATATAAACCCGGAGAATTTTTCTCTCAAACGGAATATATCGTCGCAAATGTTTGGGATTAGGATAATACCTATAAAATAAATTGGTATAGAGACGGCATCTTGAAAGGATCAATGGAACAATTCTCGGATTTCGATCAGGATTTTATCGATTTCGGCAGAATAAAAGTTTATAGAACAGATCATCTATTCCGGGCAAGACCTTCTTCCACAACAAAAAAAAAATTAAAATCGAAGTTACCAATCGATTCGGAGAAACATACACCGAAACAATAAAATTATTAATAAATACGAAATAATGCAGTTAGAATAAACAACGGTTGTATTTTTTGAATACAACCGTTGTTTATTCCTAAGCTTCTCTAATACTATTTCTCGACTGGATAAATAAATATCCGTCTTTTCCCATCAAAAGAATATGAAACAGGATTTGTTTTCGAAATCAAACGCAGTATTTCTTCCAGAGGTTCTTCACGTACGGTAAACGTATAGGCAAAATTGTCACTCACCTGCGGATCGACCTCTATCTCAACATTATACCATCTCGACAAATATTTACAAACCTGAGCAAGAGATTCCCCTTCGAATCTCACGGTTTCGGTTGCCCAAGATGCCGTATAAGCGACATCGTCTTTCTCGACACTTAAAGCAGAAAGCCTTTTATTGTAAATACCCGTCTGATCAGGTTCCAAGAATGTTTTCTGGTTTTCATCGGTATATAACGCAACCAATCCTTCCAATAAACTGACCAATATGTTTTCTTTTCCGGAAAAACATTCTACATTAAACCGTGTCCCATAAACCTGAACATTTAATTTATCGGCACTTACGATAAAAGGCTTATCGACATTTTTCGTTACAGAGAAAAATGCCTCTCCATTTAACGAAACCCGACGTTCTTTCTCTCCGAAATCATTATTATAAGACAATGTAGTATTGTTATGTAACCACACCTCCGTCCCATCCGGAAGAATAACTTTTGATTTTCCGCTTATAGTCGAATATGTCTGTGCTAAACAAGGTTTATCGACAATATTGACTTTCCATAAAAAAAGTGTTGTCGAAAATGACAAAACAAGCAGGATCGATGCTGCAACAGCAAATGTACGCCAATGAGAACGAAAAGAAAAACGTTTAGGATTTTCCGTTCTTTGCTGCATCCGTTCCTTCATTTTCGTCCAATAATATTGTGTATCAGGGTTATAATCCGAAACTTCTGCCACAATTTCTTGCCACATTTTTTGCAACGAACTGAATATCTCTCGGTTCTTATCCTCTTTCAACCAAATTGCAAATAGCTTTTCTTCTTCATCCGAAGTTTCTCTCTTCAGATGCTTAATAATTAAATACCAAGGAATTATATCTACTTTCATTCTTAAATTCTTATACCATTTACGCATTTAATATTCTCTATATAAATGTCGTCTTATTAGAATGACACATCAGATAGCTCAAACCCTTAGAGCCTGTCGTAAATTTTAATTTTTTACCATATATAAGAATATGTTTCACCAAGGTATTTCCTTATCATCTTCAAAGCCTTGGTTATCTGTGCCTCAACCGTTTTTACCGAAATCTGCATTTCTTTGGCAATTTCTTGATTAGACAAATGTTCCTCCCGACTTTTCCGAAAAACCTCTCCACATTTCTCCGGCAAACTCAAAACCGCCTCTTCAATAATACGATTCAGTTCATTCACCTCAACACTCGTATCCTCTAAACAAGCATCATACCCACTTTCTTCTATGGAACAAGTATTCTTACGATCCCGAATATTATTCAAACATTTATTTCGTGCAGCTTGAAACAAATAAGCTTTAAACGTCAATTTGATCTCTAAAGTAGCTCGGTTTTCCCAAACATAAGTAAATATATCCAGAGCCATTTCTTCTACTTCTTGCTGATTCTTTACATATAGATACATAAAACGACACAATGGCGAGAAATAACGATCAAATATATATTTGAAAGCTTTCTCATCATCCGCTTTTAATAAATTCAGCAATAAAATATCATTCAATTCATTCTCGGATACCATATTTTTGAATATTTCCACACTATAAGCATAATATATGCCTATTCCCGATCAAACTATGGAGATTTTATTATCGCGATTCAAGGATACTACAGCCCAAATAATCGTACGTCTATTTGGATTGTATTTATACCGAGAAGATAAATTGAGATA
>NZ_CANUAR010000023.1:0-69773 GCF_947855755.1 uncultured Coprobacter sp. | reverse complement strand
TTTACCGAAATAAACAATAGCAAAAGGGGCTGTCCGACTTTTTGGACAGCCCCTTTTTATTTAAACTCAAAATCTCTATTTTGCAGATTCTGCAAGTTGAGCCTTTTTCTGCTTTCTTCCCATAATCTCGTATGCAACCGGAACAGCAACAAATAAAGTAGAGAAAGTTCCGACTATAACACCCAACAACATGGCAAATGTAAAGCTTCGAATTGTATCGCCACCCAAAATAAATATACAAAGTAATACGATTGCCGTACTTAACGATGTACTGATGGTACGAGCTAAAGTACTATTCAAAGCCTCATTAATCACAAGATATCTGTCCCGTTTCGGATAAATACCGATCACCTCTCTTACACGGTCAAATACCACCACTTTATCATTTACAGAATACCCGATCACCGTCAAAATAGCAGCAATAAACGATTGGTCTATCTCCATAGAGAACGGCAATAAACCGTAAAATAAAGAATAGAATGAAATAATGATTACAGTATCGAATGCCAAAGAAACCAACGTTCCGGCACTGAAAGAAATATCCCGGAATCGAAGCAATATGTAAAGTGCAATAGCGATCAATGAAAGTATCACAGCCCATATAGCACCGATTGTTATATCCTCTGCAATACTCGGACCTACTTTCTGAATACTCATTATATTATCCGATTTAAACTGATCCAGAGTCTTATCGCCCAACATACCCTTCAATCCGTCATATAACTTGGTTTCTATTTCTTTATCGATTGCATCGTCATTCTCTGCAATACGATAGTTAGTCGAAATACGCACTTGGTTTTCACCACCGATAGTAATTACCGATAAAGAACTACCTTCAAAATACGGTTTCAACAAATTAGCGACTTCTTGAGTATTTACAGGTTCTTGGAAACGTACCACATAATTACGACCTCCCGAGAAGTCAATACCTTTACTAAGACCCTTTATACCAAAAGAGATAACTCCGATGACAACCAATACGGCACAAACGATATAACCGGTTTTACGAGCTCCGAGGAAGTTAATTTTCGGATGTGTCAACCAATTCTTTGTAAGAGATGTCGTAAAAGTAAGGTGTTTAAACCAATTCTTTTCCAATCCGCGTTCATAAATCAAACGAGTCAGGAACACAGCAGTAAAGAACGACATGGCAATACCGATCATCAAAGTCGTAGCAAAACCTTTAATAGGACCTGTTCCGAAGAAGAACAAAATCAAACCGGTAATCAAAGATGTCAAGTTAGAGTCGAAGATTGCGGAGAACGCATTCTTATAACCATCGGTAATCGCATTTTTAAGATTTTTACCTAAACGGAGCTCTTCTTTCGCACGTTCATAGATCAACACGTTAGCATCTACCGCAATACCCAAAGACAATACCAACCCGGCAATACCCGAGAGTGTAAGCACGGCTTGGAAAGAAGCAAGAATACCCATAGTAAAAAACATATTGAGTACCAAACCGAGATTAGCAACCAATCCGGGAGTTACACCGTACATACTGATCATATAAACCATCAACAGAACCAAGGCGAAGATAAACGATATGATACCGCTCTGAATTGCCTCTTGCCCCAATGACGGACCGATAATGTCTTCTTGAACGATCTTTACACTTGCCGCCATTTTTCCGGATTTCAATACATTCGCAAGGTCCTTTGCTTCCTCCGGAGTAAAGTTTCCTGAAATTTGAGAATTTCCTCCTGAAATTTCAGTATTTACTACCGGGAACGAATATACTTGATCATCCAAAACAATTGCCACGCAACGTCCGATGTTTTCACGAGTCAACTGTTCCCAGATTTTAGAACCTTCTGCATTCATAGACATACTCACCACTGCAGAATTCGTCATCCGATCGAAATCTTCGCGAGCATCGGTAATCACATCTCCTTCCAAAGGAGGACGACCGCCGTTCGTAGCTTTCAACGCAACTAATTGAAAATATTGTTCTTTCTCGTCAATAGGCTTCACCGTCCATTTAAATACGATATTGGCAGGTAATAGCTCGCGGACTTGACGCATTGCCAAATATTTATTTACGGCAGCCGTATCATTTACATGAGCGATACCTACAGCCGGTCCATTACCGATAGCTCCTTCCTGAGAGACATTAGGATTAAGGCGAGCAAACAACGGGTTTTGTTTTTTCCACACATTGATATTTTGTTGCTCGTCGCTCTTATTCATATCTTTTATTTTCTGAGTCAGACTATCTTTCAATGAAGTCGTCGCCGTTACAGCAGTAGAATCCTGAGACTCGACAATTGTAGAATCCGCTTTAGAAGAAGTATCTTCCGACTGATTTTCCAAACGGGCAAGCAACTCGTTTGCACTTGCCAATTTATTGAAAAACTCATTCAGATTATAAGTTTCCCAAAATTCGAGGTTAGCACTTCCTTGAAGAAGTTTACGAACACGTTCCGGTTCTTTTACACCCGGAAGTTCAACCAAAATACGACCGTCCTTTTCAAGACGCTGAATATTGGGAGCAACAACTCCGAAGCGGTCAATACGTGTACGAAGTACATTGAACGAGTTATCTATCGCACTATTCAACTCTTCCCGTAAAACAGCTACCACTTCATCATTCGTCGCATTGGGAGTAATCTTATCTTTCAATTGATAAGTACTGAAAATAGCAGCCAATCGAATATTAGGGTCCAGCTTTTTGTATTCATTTACAAAAGCGGATAAGAAATCTTTATTATCTGCCTGGTTGGCAGTAGCATTTGCCAGCGCTTTATTAAAATTAACATCCGTGTTGTTATTTGATAATGATCTCAACACATCAGCCACAGAGATTTGCAACGTTACGTTCATACCTCCTTTTAGGTCCAACCCCAGACCGATCTCCATCTCACGGCACTGCTTAAAAGTATAATATCCTAAATATACCTTTTCAGTCGCAATAGAATCGATATATTGCTTATACTTCATTGCATCTCCGTTAGCATACTCTTCGGCCTTTTTCGTATAATGCCGTGTTACAAATGAAAAAGAAATGTAAAAGAGACATACCAACGTGAGTAATACCGCAAAAACTCTTATAAAACCTTTGTTTTGCATGTGATAATTACTTTATGATTTTTAGATTAATTGATTTTTCCTGTTTTTAATAAGGTGCAAATATATGTTTTTTTTCTATTCCGATAGCAAAATGTTTGATTAATTTGCACTTGACACCGTTAATATCTGTCATATCAAAGAAAAAACAATCGCCGAATGATACTTTTTTGTATCTTTACCCTTTTAAAACAAGCGATACAGATGATGCCGGATAGAACTAAATGGCTACTATATGCAAGAAATTTTATATTGACCGCTTTTGCTGCGGCATTTATACTCTCTTGTGCCAACATTGCACGACCGACCGGAGGCCCGATAGACACAACCCCTCCCGTATTTGTCAAAAGCAATCCGAAACCCAATCAGCTCAATTTCAATAAAAACAAAATAGAAATCGAGTTCGATGAAATAGTGCAAGTGGATAAACCGACCGAAAAAGTCATTGTCTCTCCTGCACAAAAAAACATACCGCAAATACAAACATCGGGACGCAAAGTTATCGTAGAATTACAAGATTCATTGATTCCGAATACCACTTATACAATCGACTTCTCAGATGCCATATCAGACAATAACGAAAGAAATCCGCTATACAATTTCAGTTTCTCTTTCGCCACAGGAAATTCGATAGACACACTGCAAATAGGCGGTGTATTACTGAATGCAGAAAATTTAGAACCGGTAACAGGGATGCTTGTCGGCTTACATTCAAACTTGAACGATTCCGCATTTACCAAAACTCCGATGCAAAGAATCGCCAAGTCTGATGCATACGGACGATTTTCCATAAAAAACATCGGAGCCGGAACATATCGCATATATGGACTGAACGATGCAAACCGGGATTACAAATTCGATAATCCATCCGAAGACATTGCGTTTATGGATAGTACCGTGACACCGACGGTAGAGATGGTGATGCATACAGATACAATATGGGCAGACAGTACGACAATCGACACGATAAAAATGGTAACTCTCCCCCACTTCTATCCTAATAATATTATTCTAAAAGTTTTTAACGAACAATTCAAATCTCGCTATTTAGAAAAGTTCGAACGGGCAAACAGAAACAGATTTTCTCTCATTTTTTCAGCGCCTGACGATTCGCTTCCGGTATTGACTCCTCTGAATTTTCAACAAGAAGATTGGGCTATCGTCGAGAAAAACCAGACAAATGACACACTTCTATACTGGATTAAAGATTCGCTCATTTACAATATGGATACTTTACAATTTACAGCAAACTATAAAAGAACCGACTCTTTACGGCAACTCACACCATTTCAAGACACACTTAATTTAGTATTTCGAGAAAGAAAAAAACCTGTTCGAAAAAGCAGAAAAGATAAAAAAGACGAAGAACAAGTCCCGGAGATCGAGTTTATGAAAATAACACCGCAATTCTCTTCTATCGTGAACATATACGATAAACTTAATTTTGCATTCGATCAACCGCTCGACTCCATAAAAGAAGAAAGCCTCAGATTAGAATTAAAAGTCGACACGATATGGACTCCTGTAAACGATTATACATTTTACCAAGACAGCCTGAAACACAGAGTTTTTTCACTAAAGACCAAATGGAAACCGGGAGGCGAATACAGGGTCTCTCTCGATTCCCTTGCTGCCGTCAGTATTTATGGAAATCCGAGTAACAGACTTTCCCAATCATTCAAAGTAAAGACAGTTGAAGAATATTCCAATTTTTATATAGAAACTTTAGGCATAAAAGACTCTGCATTTGTAGAGCTGCTAAACTCAAGCGACCAACCGGTACGCAAATCACCGGTTAAAGACGGAGGTGCAGAATTTATATATGTAGATCCGGGGACATACTATATTCGTTTAATAAAAGATCGGAATGGAAATGGGAAATTCGACACCGGCAACTTTGCAGAAAAACGACAGCCCGAAGAAGTTTTTTACTACCCTACGTCCATCGATCTAAAAGCCAATTGGGACGTAGAACAGACATGGGATGTCTATGCTCTGCCGCTGGATAAACAAAAACCGCTGGATATAACCAAGAATAAACCTAAAGACGAAAAAAAGGATGATTCTCAAAATGATAATAAAGAAGAAGGACCTGTATATTCCAACCGACCCTCAGGAGCGATCACACCCCGAAGTCAAGGCTCTTACCGTTAGCCTGTTAATAATACTTCTTGCACTTTGTATTCCAAAAGGATCAGCTCAATGTCCTGTCAAATGGGACTTCAAAAAAGAATCTCTTCCGTATGATGTCATATATCAATGGGGATTTATCTGGAAACGTGCAGCAGAAGCCAGTCTGGATATAGATATCATCCGTTCCCAAAACGGAACGGAATACTATAAATCATTATTAACTGCTCGCACTTTGGCTTTTGCCGACCGTATTTTCAGAGTCCGGGACACACTTGTTTCCATCATGTATAAAGACGGACTTATACCACACTATTACGCAAAAATTTCAGATGAAGACCGAACTTACCGTAAAGACGTAACAAAATACAGTTATTCTAACGGCATCTGCACCGGAAACATCACTCTATACAGACCCAAACGAAACGCAATAGAAGATTATCTCATTACATCAAGCAATTGCTCTTATGACATGCTCAGTGTATTTTATTATCTACGCACAATAGATTTTTCAACAAAAAATATAGGAGACCGTATAAACGTAGATATTTTCACCGGAAATCATATAGAACATCTTTCTGCCGAATATTTAGGCAGAACAGTCCTTGATTTGAAAAAAACACCCTTCGGAGCTTATAAGATCAAATTACACTTTTCTGACAATAAAGGGGAAAAAGTAAGTGATAATATTACGGCATGGATCAGCGATGACTCACGGAGAATTCCCCTTCAAGTAGAAGGAAAACTCGCAATAGGTTCTCTAAAAGCGATATATACAGGTAAATAAAAAAGCCTTTACCGTCTGGAAAAGGCTTTTTCACACATAAATTAGTACGACCTAAGAACAATGTTTGCTGTAATTCAAATTCTTCGATACAAAAATAATATCGGAATAATACAGCCACAATACCCACATTCGGTGAAAAAACAAGAAATCATTACCCATAAATAGGTATATCCACATTGTTTAAACGGAAACTAAAAATCAACAGCAGTAACGATAACCACCCGATTCCACTTATCCTGTTCATAAGGCTGGGCATCCGCCCCTACTCCTTGAACCTCGATCCGTTTACGGTCTATGTTATATTTCTTTACTAAAATATCCTTAACTGAGATTCCACGTTTTGTCGAGAGTTTCAAATTATATTGAGGCGTACCGGTTTGCTGGTCGGCATAACCGGCAAGACGGATTTTTGCTTCGGGATAATCATTCATAAATTTTGCGATATTGACAAACGTGATCTCCTGTCCCTGCATCGGCATAGTCCTGTTTATATCGAAAAGAATCGACCCCAACATGACAGGCTCGTTAGATCTTGCCGGAACTTCCTCGCGCACTTTAACTTCTTTATTTATAAAGACCGTGTCGTTCACCGTTCTTATAACCTCGACCTTTCTTGCTGCAGCTTCCGGATTAAGAATCTGCACATAACGCACTTTTCTCGATCCTCTTACCGCCCGGTGTTTACGTCTTGCCGCATTTTCCGCCACTGCAAAACCCCGGCTTCCGAAATTATAAGTTACCCCAAGCGTAACGGCACAATTGCTTTCATACATTCCTCCCGTAATACGTCCGTCAAACTGATCGGGGAATAATGCGCTTTGAACCTCCAGATTCACATCAAATCCCTTCGGCAATTTATATTTTCCCATCAAAGAAAAATTGGTAGAGATAACATTCGTTTTCGGAGTCCCCTTATAAGCAAAAGCATGAGCATATCCGATCCCCGCAGCCGGAATGATGTCCCACTTCCGTTCAGGCTTATACCCTCCTATCAGATTAGCAAGACTTACCTGAAAATCGACATGCATATTCATATAACGTAAATAATGACGGTAACTACCATCAGGACGTATTACGCTTTCATTTCTTACCGGGTCATTAGAGCCGTAAACAAGTCCGTTATTCAAAGGATTTCCCAAATACAACCCGTTTGTCGTGCTATTTCCGTTAAAACTATAACCCTGCAGTTGAAAACGAGCCCCCCAATAAGGAGAAAACCATTTACCACCCGCCAATGAAATAGACGGTGTAATACGGTCTCCGAAACTGAGTTTCGATGCATCTGCAGAAAACAATACCTGAGCACCGACTCCCATCTCGATATACCAATTAGAACGGATATCCGATCTATTTCCCTTAGTTTGAGCAACAGTATTCAAGAAACAAAGAGAAGATAATGCACACACAATAATATATTTATTCATTTTTTTCATGATTATTTTTACCTTATCAGATTATTGAATTATGTTCAGCACCAACATTTCAGGCGCATCTGCCGTACCATAAATGGCATCCGGTTCGAACGACAAATTCGCGTCAGTCGCATACATATACTGGTTTCGCGTATTATAATAACGGAACGACACCTTCGATGTCTCTTCCGGAGTTCCCTTTATCGTAATAAAAAAGGCATTATCTATAAGCTGACCTACACCCCTACACTCGTCATTTACAAAAGCTGCAATCTGATCATCCGACTGAAAATAAGGTTGTAAGTTCTCCGGCAACACAACAACGGCTGTCATACTCACCGAATATTTCGCATCATCTACCTGCCAAACCGGAGCGGGAAATGTCGTATAAACCTCTTCTTCTTTACAACTTCCCAAGCAAATGGTAAGAGTAAATAAAAGCATGCAATATTTTACTATTTTTTTCATATTTACTATATTAAGCTGTCCCTACCCTCCTATAAAGGAAGGTAGAAACAGATCTTTTTAACTATTGTTTTTCTACTTTACGCACGACGGTTTCTCCGTTAAGAGTAATTCGTACGAGATAAATACCCGGAGCACAAGCATCACTATTCGCAATTCCATCCCAAGTTACATGATAGAAATCACTTTTGAGTGTTTCTTTCGCCCACTGCATTACCTTACGTCCCATGACATCATAAACAGCAACCTCAACCGTATCATCGGCCTTAGCTTTAACATAGACATTCAGCTTATCAGTAAACGGATTCGGGTAAACCGAGATATTGTCTTCCGGTGCGCTGAAGTCGATAACTACCGGTTGATCGAGCGTTCCGACTACCGAGTTCGACCGGTAAGCGAGCGTCGTTTTGGCACGAGCCACTATATCTCCGTTTCTCTCCAGCTCGAACGTCACGTCGCGATCACGACTTTCTCCCGATACGGAGATGAAATTGAGTTGCTTGTCATTGACATTGACACAATCGCTCACGCCTCTCAATACTCCGTCGACATAAGCAAGAATCTTATCCCCCGGTTCAACATCTTCCGAAACGGCGACAATACTCATATTCTCGGCATAATTGTTATTCACATAAGTTTCCTGTACATTTTCATCTGCCGAACGCCTGTTCTTACGTAAGATATTCCTGTTCGACAAAGATCCCGATGTAGAAGGATAAGTAAAAGCAACATTATCAGAAGTCGTACGCAACAACATATACCCCTTGTTCTGTTCCATATACTTCAGATTACCGATCCAACCCGTACCGGAATACATTGCAAACTGGCTCTGAGATTTTATAATATCCCCTTCTTTTGCGTCATATCCCGCCAACGCTTCTTTTACCATAATATTGGCAGAAGGCAAGTAGCCGATATAATTCCAGCGACCACCAAGTACCGTTATAGGTGTTGTTTTAGGATCAACCATTGCACCGTCTGTACTCAATATCTGATCATCGGAAGAATGTAACATAAAGAGCGAAACATTATCGAATCCTCCGTTTTTCGTCAAAGATCCTGTCCAACCCTTGGTTTTCGAATAAGAATCGAAATAGTCGCGGCTCTTCACGACATCCGAAGTCGTCCACGTTCCGTTCATCAACGTTGCCGACACATTCGGCAAATTAGAATTCGAAAGATTGAACGAAACCCAGTTCCAACCTTTAACCAGATTTATATTCTGGAAGAAAATCTCCTTACCGTCGAATACGATCGGGTCTTTAGCCGTACCGACCACCCCGTCGTTCACAAACGTTATCGTTCTCTCTGGTGTCGGTGTTGCAAGATAAACCTTCCCGGTACTTGCATCCCACATACGGAATTCAATATTACCAGATTGTTTTTCATTATTGTACACAGTCAAAAATGTGTACCACATATCATGATCGCGATCATAACTATTGTTAGCTACACCAATGCATTTACCGTTCTGGAATGCTGCCAACATATCTTCTTTATCAGTGGAGAATACCGTATTGAAACGCATCTTAGCGAAAACCGACATATTATATTTATAGTCTGCCGGATTCACTGTCCATGCAGGTTTCTCTCCATTTATTTTCACCGATATAGGCAAAGGTTCTGTAACATTATTCTCTCCTCGAGCATACACAACCTCTTCGTATGTTCCCACATTAGTTCCTTCATTTATCGTGAAGGTAATCTTTTGAGTTCCTTTCGGATCGATTTCCCCGCTCATCGGATCGGCAGTAAGCCATGATGGCAAGCCTTCGATAGTAAAGTTCTTGACACTACCTCCGATATTGTTCAACGGAACGATAAATTCATATTCTTCATACTGTTTCTTATCAATAGCGATTTCACTCTCGCCCCATTTCAACTGATTACGGTCGATATAAGCACTCCAGCGATAAACCGTAGAGTCGATGTTTCCGTTCAAGTCGCGAACATCCCTCAACGCCACATTGACAATAGTCTTTTCCAATACTTCAGGAGCTTCTTCCAGATTGATGATAATCGCGCTACCGCTTGTTACAAAACTATATTTCACACTCTGTTCCGGACCTTTAGACTTCAAAGGAGCTCTCTCATTCGTCTCAGAGACAATACCCTCCGTTGTCGCCGATTTTCCTTCAACCAAATCTTCAAGTGTATAAACAAGTTCTTTTATATTCGCAGTATTCACAATATACTTCTCAAACGGATAATAAGCGATAAGCCCCATTTCTGAACCTTCCATCTTTTTATTCGTATTACGACTTATGATAGACTGCGGCAAAGCGCTGTTCCACATTCTGAATTCATCGATCTGGCCTGAGAAGAACCGGTCTCTATAAGTCATATCGGGTATTTGAGCATCACCCCAGCGGCATCCACCCAAATAAATTTCAGTTCCCGATATAGCCCCGACGCTATCGCTTCTGAAATAGTTTTTCAATTCTCCGTCCATAAAGATCTGGGCATTACCCGAACTACGATTTACAGAAACCGCAAAATGATGCCAATTCTGATCCATATACGAACCATTTATCACTTCTTTATAACCGTTGCTTCTGAATATAAGCTGACTATTTTCAAATCCGACAAAGAATTTATTTCCTTTTTCTCCACGTTCATTTCCATCAGCCTTGCCATTATTCACCAATGCAGCATCAGCTTTGGTAGAAGCATCCGTACGGAACCAAAATTCCAAAGTAAAATCCTTATCATCCTTAACAGGAATCTCCGAACTATTAATCACGACCATTCCGGTAGCCCCATCCAACTGAATGGCTTTCCCGTCAGGAGTACTCCAGTTTCCATACATAATCGCATTATTCCCTCGAGCTTTATCCGTAATCAAAGTCCCCTTGCCTTCATCCATCGGGAAGTAAGCGACTAACGAAGATTCCATTCCCGACAATATAGAAAGGCTTCTCGATTTAATGTCGGCAATCGAATAAGCCTCATCCCAGAAACGGGCTTCATGCATGCATCCGGCAAAATAATTAGCACCGTTTACATTTCGTCCGTATTCTATCTTACCTATACCATTATAAGCCGGTACATTATCTTTATTAATAGCCAGTTCATAATTATAGTAGGCTTTCAGATTACCTGCCGTATTGTCATACACGACAGCTATATGCGCCCATTGACCGGCAGACATATTCAACACATCCGATTGATATTTTTCCGTTCCTAATTGAACTTCGATTCGTTTATCTGCCGTAAAGCTCACTTCGAATATTTCCGGTGTATCGCCCTGAGTAAATATCGTTCCCGCACGATTCAGGTTATCCGGTTTCACCCATAATTCCATCGTCATGCTCTTTCCGGTCATATTCTTATCGAACTCGGTCGTCAGATAATCCGTTTCACCGTTCAAATCGACAGACACGTCATGATCGCCATTAGAACCATTCTTCACGGCAGTCACCTCAAAATTGGCATTGGTAAAATATCCTTCGGCAAGCGCTTCGTTAAAATCGATCCGTATCTCATCTTCGATACCTAAGATACCACTGGCCGGTTTTGGAGTTCCGAACAACTTGGGCAATACCAAATCTCTTATACCGCTCACAACCTGAGACTCTGCTGTCACGAAATCATTGCCTAACGAACAATAGCTTACCGCACGAATGTCGTAATTCTGATCAAGCGTACCCACAAAATTACAAGTAATAGAAGCTCCTTCGATCATTGCCTTATCAGACTCTTGAGCCTCTTCATACAACGTTTCATCGGCATAGAATGTCATGATATTCTGCCAATCGGAATCAGATGAAGAAGATGGTTTTGACTGTACGGCAATATGATGGAAATTCCGGAAATTTACATCAAATCCGTCTACTGTTATCGGCAAATAATATGTTCCGTCAGATAACTGCGGAGAGTTCAAATTCAAAACCCAATTACTTCCCGGCGATTTGATATTCACCTCTGTACTTGCCGGTATAAAATGCACCGATAATGAAACCGTATCGGCAATATCATCAAGGAAATCGGTCGGATCATACTGACATTGAGAAGCTAAAATTAAATTCAAGCCCTCATAATCATACGCATCACCCATACGTACTTCCAGTGTTTTCTCAAGAATATCGCCATAAGGAACGACAAAATCCCGCCCGGTGCTCAAAGGTACACCGTCTATGGTAAATTTTGCACCCGTATTGTTAGATGCATCATCCATCTTTAAAGTATAGATTACATCTTCCTGCGCCTCAGAATCATTACTTAACAACAACTTGAATACGGCAGCTTTATCTGACGGTACATTAGATATCGTAGTTACTTCGGCATCGATCTTAGGAACTTCGATACGCAAAGTACCTTCACTCAATTTATGTCGTCCCGGTTCATAGTATTGAGTCATTTCTTCCCCTTCATAAGGACAAGCCGTAGCTCCCCCCTGCGTATAATATACGAAATTAGTTCCCGACGAAACTCCTTGTTCTTTGCGAATATCGACGCTTATATAATCATCGTCGCCCTCCTCAGCCAAAACAAATCCGATTTTCTTCGTCTGCTCTTCCGAAGAACCTTCTTCAGATCCCGACGATGTTTCTACCGTCTCGTTCAACGTCATCTTGAACCCGAATCCGTTTACTTTCATTCCGAGTTCGGTTGCCAGTCCAGAACCGACGGTAAACGTCGTAGTCTTCGTTTCTTCTTGAGACAATACGAACTCTTCGGAATACTCCACACCCGCACCGGCCTGGAATGAGAAATTTTTATACGATACCGCTTTTATTTTCTTTTCCTCATTGTCTGCCAATATCTTGATCCAAGAATCGATCGAGGTATTCAATGCGGCAATCGTATCTCTTGCTGTCGTCTCATCATAATTATCCGGGAAAATCACACGATAACTGTCCCCGTCGAATGTCGAAACATCACTGTTCGATTTCCCGAAATCCTCGCTCTCCCGGTCTATTTTCGATATATATACCGGTTCGTTGTTCTGATTAGCCAACGTTTTGGCATACTCATCCGTCGTTCCCTTATCGAGCAGGATATTGTCACGTAAATTAATAATTCTCGGCAACAAAGACTGTTCGATAAAAACTTGCGGATAAACCAACAACGTTCCGAAGCTTTTTCCTACCGAAAGAGCCTGTTTAGACGAAATGCAATAACTTCCCGCTTCAACAATAGGGTCTCCCGAATTAGGACCTACGGGACGAATACTTAATAAATTTTCTATTCCGTAACTGATATTAGTGGAGTTTGCAACGATCAAATCTCCGTTACGGCCTACATATAAAGGATCATCGCTGGTCTGGAAACGTGTACTCAACGTTGTCGTCTCTACCTTAGTATTCGATTTCGAATCATCGGCTTTTGAGGAAACGATAACTCCCATAGAATTTTCACTTTCCGTTTTGGTTTCCGTTTCTACTCCGACTCCGACACTAGTCGTCAGCTCGAAACCTAATAAAACATCATCTTGCATATCCACATTAGACGCCGTACCCGAAGTAACAGTCGAGCTATTCGAGATCGCCAAGCCCTCTTCAGCATAAGCATAACTCAACGAACCGGGAGGATCTCTCAACACCATCAATGCTTCAGTAGGTCCTTGAGTGACAAAATCTTTACCACCGGCCATAACTCCTCCGATATGGTAACCTTCAACCGGAGTCGCCACAATAGTATTACTGTTAAAGTCGAAACTTGCTTCTATCTTTTTCGTAATATTAGACAAGCTGGGCTCTACCGTCTGATAAGCAATCGTAACCGATCCGTTTTCATCGAGAGCGTACAGCTCATTTGTCTTTCCGGCGAAACCATTCGTCACAGAAACACTTCCCTCGCTCACCGGAACTCGGTCATAATCCGATATTTCGGGTACTCCGCCACCTTGCGGTTCTTTATAGAACGGATACTCTTCATAAGCGTCGATCTTAATTTTATACGTTTTACCTTTCTCGAATACAGGTTTGCCCATCAGGTAAGTTTTCTCATTTTCATCATACAAGGATATCAAGTCTGTTCCGCCTGCCAGATTCATCATTTTATAATCAGCACTACCGAATTGAGTTTTACCTTGGCCGTTCACCTGACTGATAGTTAATGTCGGTTCTTCGCGATGAATATATTTATATGATTTATTATACTTCACCGTATCTTCGGTAACGACTCCTCCATCTTCCGGTTCTGAAGTATAAATAACTTTCTCCTCGCTGAACGCATTAGTAAGATCCAATATATTTGCATCACTAAGTCCTGAATATCCGGTAACGGAGATATTGCTGATTTTATACTGTTCGGGAATAAGATCGGCGACAAATTCTCCCGTTTCCGGATCTGGAACAATCGAAATAAATGAAGCATCCGATTTTACCGTATTTTTATGTTCCGGATGGAAATGCGTCACCGTAATTTCCTCTTCTGTACGTTCATCTCCGGTATTCTCATCTTTATAATAATAAATCTTGCCTTTACTATCATCATTCAATTTCAATTGAAGAGAAACCTTTTCTCCCAAATTATTTTTCGAAAGCGAATGTCCGAGCGGTATAGTATCCTGAACCGCACCTCCGGCAATACGTCCGATAAGGCGTACACGGGTGGCATCCCAAAAACGCACATTAGTCATATTGTCCTGATAATCGAGGTCGGCATTAAAAGAATTCTGTAATTTACCGTCATTTACGAACGTATGATTCTGCTTCGAAGCTTTTACCTCGTGCTGACCCACCGGAACTTGTATCTCGAATTCACCTTTCTCGTTACTGGTAATGATCTCCCCATTACTCTTCGATGCGACTTTACCGTCGATATAAAACATAACGCCCTCCACAGGAATCGTACTATTATTATAATATACGATACCCGACAGATCGAAAGACGACTGATCGACAAAATCTATATTGAACATCATCGATGAATGACCGATTACAATGGTTTTTTCTCCCGGAGAGAACTGATGCGTACCGTAATAAGGAGTCAGTGTGTACTCCGTACCGTCTCCCGAATATGGAATACCTATGATACGATAATTGCCGCTCTTATCGGTAACGCCCCTGAAAGACAACTGCTCGGGCGATGGAACGACATCCGAGTCTAAATCGGCGTTATATATTTTACCGTGATTTTCGTTATACTGTGTACCATGATAAGAAAGATCGTAAAATTCGGTAACGACACTTTCGTTAAAACGCCAGTAAGCTTGCAGGTTATCCTCATTACCAGCCAATAACCGGTTATAGTTTCCTGTTATATCCTCTTGAGTAAGAGCTGCATCCCAAACACGTACCTCATCGATATACCCATTAAAACCTTTTCCGATTTCCACTTTACCTTCTTCCGGAGCAATACTCAATGAAGTAATACCATATTTATACACCAATATCGTATCTACTCCGGCTGTATTTTCCCGACAAAGATAAAGGTACAATTCGTCATTTCCTTCTCCTCCTTGATAAACAGCAGAGATATGAGAGAAACGCCCGGTATTCAATTTTTCATTAGCACTTACTTTCGCCGATTGTGAACCTTGCGAGACTTTAAAATAAGGTATTCCCGATTCCAGCCCCACTTCATAATTTCCCTTTTTTAAAATGATACCGGTCACATTGTCCGAAGCCGGTTTCACATAAGCCTGTATCGTATAAGGAAGTGCTGTCTGCGCCACAGACTTGTCGGTTTCTAAATAAGAATCGTCTGTACCTTTGAACTTTATACTCTGTCCACCGATGGATTCGCGACTGCTGACCTGTACATCGACCCCTTCGACAGCCTGACCGTCATCGAAAGTTATCCGCCCGATAATTTGTCCTACCGGAGACCGGAATCCGATGGTTTTAGGCTGAGTTTCACTCTCAACCGTCTCATTCGCGCACTTCGATAATCCCACGATCTTATATTCATAGATAACGCCCGGCACGCAGTTCTTATCTTCTACCGAATAATAAGACTGAGTAGCAGCGCCCGGAACAGAAGTAATTTGTTCGAACGAGCTGTCATCTTGAGCATTAGGATCATATATACGGCGACGAACCGAAAAATTATCGAATGCCGCACCTTCGGTCGACCATGAAATCTCTACCCGGTCGGTAAAATACCCTTTCGATGCGCTCATTTCCGGTTTTAAATCACCCTGATCCGTCGGAATAAATGTTTCCGGAGTATGAATTGCAGCCAAAGGGCTATAAGTATTCGCATTAGGCTTTACCTGAAGTTTATAACGATATTCGCTGCAAAGCTGCAACATATCATCGATATATGCACCTTGATTATCTCCCTTAAAATATTGTTCATATTGATTATACTCTTCTTCTGTAGTAAATTCTGCTGGCAAAGGCTTATGAGTTACCTCACTCTTCGGCATCTCGATATCCTCTACAGTATTGAGCGTTATATTCTGTCGGGTAAGTACGAATTTACTTCCGTTACTCCAGTTGTCACCAGATATCTTCCAATAAATCAATGCTTTCCCGTTTTCTAACAATACTGCATGAGCATCCGTCACTGTCAAATGTATCGTGCTTACCTGTAAATTATCAACTTTTTGCCTATACGTGTCATTCCACGCTTCATACTGTTGTGTCGTCTCTCGTATCAGGAAAAATGAATATTGCCCTGTCGAATTTTCAGGTACATCTATCGCATAAGAATAAGACGTCTGACCGAACTCATACGGTACGGACACTTTCTCTGTCGTTGTAGAAGCTGCACCATTCAGCTTATGGCTATAACTCAAAATAAAGTTGTCCTTTACATAATTCGAACTGGCTGTTCCGGGCACAGACCAAGTAACATTTATCTGCCGAGTCGATTCATCAAAAGCCGCTTCTAATTTCGAAGCCTGAGGATAAGCATCTAACGTCACCGTATTACTGGTAGATGAAAGAGAAATGTTTTGTACCGAAAAATCCTGTGTAATCACATATCTATTCTCTTTACTTAAATCTATATCGGAAGCATTCAGCGTGAAAGTTCCCGAAGTACTCGATGCTGACTGCGTTGCAATAATGTCACCGGTAGAAGAGTCTTTTCTCAGATGTATATTTCCTTTCCCCTGTATTGCACCTGTACCTCCGCTTCTACTCCATTTTATAGACACTTGCGGATTTTTTTTACTATTATCTTGCGTGAATTCAGGAGAAGAAAGTGTCAACTTTGGCATTTCCGCAGTCGTAGTAACTTTTACCGTATAACCGTTAATATCCTGATCAGCCGTAGCCCCGTCATTCCACCACGATCCGTTAAAAGACATACTTACCTCTTTATTTAACTGGGAATTTTTTATATACCACTTAATTTCCATATACCGGACATCGCCACTTCTTGGAGTACCTACCATATCGGCTTTTTCATCTCCATTAGAACGAGACAATGACGGATTATCTCCTTTACCATTACCACCATCGCAATAAATACGATAAGTAGATGTTCCTAATTGCAAATCAAGCCAACCCGATTTTGGAGAAAACCCGGCATTATAGGTCAAAATATCCGAGCCATCATCATCCCAAACCGGTATTTTCAAATAAATATACCCTCCATCCGGATGCCAACTCGTAGTAATACCATCTCCCACCTCATTAGGCCAATTATGTCTTGCGGATACATATTGTACCCCGAAACTCAGGAACAGAACCATCAGCATGAGGATCTTCCCCAACGAATGCCACATGGAACCATAAACCGAGTCCGACACTCTTTTCATTTTGTTTAGACAAACTCTCATTCTATTTTATTTTTAAATTATTATCGACTTTAAAAAGCATATACGGCCCTTACTTTCGCCGATGTATTTTTTCCCGACGATTTACTGGAAATTTCCGTTCCGTTGATAAATACATAACTATTATTCGCATCTACTTCGGTAGAGGTCCAGTAACTTTCATTCTCACCCAAAGGTGTCTTGCCATTCTCGCCTAACGTTACATTCAGCAGATATTGTACACTATGTACGGCGATCAGTTCATTCAACGAAGGCATATACCAACCTTGCCCTTTCGCAGAACACCATGCGTTCGCCGGATATTTTACAGAACTTTCCTCAATACCGGATATTTTATTTGAATTTAATTTTCCGTCACTGTCAGAATCCGCACCCACCACTATTGATTCGGAGCTCCATACCAAAGACTCTTCATCGAAAGAGATGATTTTCCCGTGAATCCCGCCATCACTCACCTCATATACCACTCCTATCGGGTTTTCTTTATCCCCTGCGGCATAGTAAAGATCTCCTACGGCATACGATTCTCCGGCAACCGGTTTACTGGTCGTTTCCGCCCAGGACAAACGGCGGATAGCCCGTACCGCTCCTTCTGACATTTTATCATCATCGAAAGAATCCCCTGCAAGTATATCTACCGGATCTTTACCTTGTTCTACAGGTGGTATGACATAAGCTTCCATTGCAATTCCATTCGCATAAGGACTCTCCGTATCATCTTGTCCTCCGCTGCGCATACTTTCGGTAGAAGACCAATAAAACCGACCTGAAAACGGTGTTCCACCTACTTGCAATAATTGCATGTTTATCTGTTCCTTATTTTCATAAATCGAAAGCCATTCATTCGCAGAAGGCAAATACCACAGGTCTCCTTCTGCCGCAACGGCAGCAAAGGCGGGATAATTTGTTTCCCAATCGGTTAGACGCTTTATAACAGACATATTCTCGAAACCATCGGACTCATTTGTCGCACCGGTCGTCTTATGCCCTATACTCCATTGCTTACCTGAAGTCTCTTTCAATGAAAGGATTTTCCCGTAACGCCCTACAGTAGAAACTTCGATAACTATACCTTCAGGCATTCCGTTCCGGTCATAATAAACATCTCCCACTTTATAGGTCGATGCCGAAGTATTGGCAAAAGAAGGCTCTATCCACGCCAGCTTTCCGTTTGCGACACTCAACACTTGCCCCTCCTGCCCAATAGGAAGAATCGTCCATGCATTATTCGCCCAATACAGAATATCGCCTTCATTACTTCCCGTAGGTTTATTTTTCAGATCATTGTAATCGCCGCTAAACGAATTCGACGGCAACTCCACCGATTCTCCCAATTCAAGAAGCGTTTCATCATTCTCTTCCGTACCGCCTTCCAAAACCAGTTTATTTTCTTTTATACTCAATCTTTGTTTCACCGGTTTATTTTCCAATTCTTTATAATTACCGCTAAATCCCTCAGGTAACGCCGAAAAACTCGGATCGAGTTCTAATAGACCGAATTCCTCTTCCTTACCTTCTAACACGAGTTTACCCTCTTTAATACCGAGTTTCTGTTTTCCCGGAGTTCCTGTTAAATCGGAATACTTTCCGCTGAATCCCTCAGGCAACTTAAAAAATTCTGGATCAACAGCAAGATATTCTCCTCCGGAGATTACCAAACTCCCGTCTTTTATACTCAACGTTTGTTTTTCCGGAATACCGGCCAAATCGGAATATTTTCCGGTAGTCGCTACCAATTTAAAATCAGGGAGATTAAGTAGATTATTAAAATCTCCGTCAAAACTTACCGGAAGTTGTATCGACCCGCCATCGGTCAAAGAGATCGTACTGCCGCTTATACTCAATTGCTGTTTTTCGGGCACATCCGAAAGATCATTATAACTGCCCGACGTAGCTACCGGAGACAGTACAGGTGCATTAAGCAACTTGTTATAATCTCCATCGAAACTATTTCCCGCACTTTTCGCATACAAAGCATACGGCACACTCAACAACTGACTTGTCCCGCTGATCGTATAATTACCCCCACCGTCAGGATCTGTCTCCGTTTTAATAAAAAATACTCCGGCAGACCAATCTATCGAAGAAAAAGAGCCTTGAACGACTCTTCCGTTCCCGATATATAGACTGATCATCCCGTTTGCATTAGTCTGTACAGAATGAGTTTCTACATAAACAGGAGAGCCATTTATACCACCCTTCAAGATACTGATTCTCACACCTACCGTCTTATTGACGACCAAATTATTGGACACATTCCTGATAACTGCCTGGTAGCTCATCAGATCAGGGACTTGCGACCTTACCGAAAAAACGGCTACAGCCAGTAAAAATACGGCCATAACTCTTTTAAACATTTCCATCCAATTGCGTTTATTGTTATATTACTTGATTATTTTTTCAAAATTTTGAAAGTCTTCAATACTCGGTTATCTTTAAGAACTTTCAGGAAATAAACACCGGCAGATAATGAAGACATATCGATACGGCTCTCAGCCTCTACAATTTCGGATAATCGCAGAAAAACTCCTTTTGAATCTGTTAAGATTACTTTCACTCCGTATAAATCAAATGAAGAAAAAGACAAAACCAGATAATCGGTCACGGGATTGGGATACGCCTTTACCGAAACAGAGGGATAAAGGTCGAGTCCATCTTCCGTCGAAATCTCATAGCCCTGCTGAACTCCCGGATAAACTGCACCTGTAGCAGATATTTGCGATACAAAAAAAGGTTGCCCGACAGAAAAACCGATAAAACCTGTTGATGATAAAGCTGTCCCGCCTCCGGAATTAACGCTATTTTGAGCATTCACTTCTCTAACTGAAATAAGAAATAAGATAAGTAGTAAATAATTTTTCATACTATATATCATGGAATAATAAAATCAAGCAGTTTTATCGGCCGACACTTAAAAGAGTTTTAATCCCGTTTAACACAAATACAGAAAAAATATCGACAGATATAATAAATCGACATTAAAGTTATTAAAAAGCTAAATAGTCTAAATTCAACAAATAAATATTTACAAAAAATCATACTGAAATATATCAAAATTTCAAGTCAATTATTTATCAACCAACTATTTATATAATAATTAAAAAAACAATTATCTTTGTATAGTTTTTACGATTAACCGTATATTGTCAAAAAAAATGCTTTTAAATCACAACAGACTATGAAAGAGGAAAAACATATAATCGAAAATCAAAGAGAATTAATATTTTCATACCTCTCGATCGGGTGCACAATCGGAATCATATTATTTCTCATAACTGGAGGTAATGATGAAAACAAAAATTTTTTCTTTATCATTAATAGCATACACATAAGCTTCATCATCTTATTATTCCTTCTCCACTATTTCAAAAAGATTTCTACAGTTGCGGCTATAATTGCTTTTGCACTAATATCTCAAATAGAAATATCGGTAGAGTGTATAATTATGGCAATCAAAAATACTCCATTCTCCATATCTTTAATATTAGGTAACATCACATTAATAGGGCTGTTACTTATATTTATGGTTATATCCTATATCCCTTACATTCCGTCAATAATCACTTTCATTTCTGCCTTGACATACGCATATTGTATATATACGACCCAAAATGAGACCCTTATCGAGGTCGCACTCCCTATATTCGTGGCATTTATAGTCGTATCGTTAATGAGCCGGCATCTGACTCAAAACATATCGAATATGCAAAAAGAAAATATCAAATACGAGATAGAACAAAAGACGATTCTCGGATTCTTAAAGATGGACAAGCAACAGGTATTCCGTTTTATTGAAATCATGAGAGATAAAGGGTTGACTATGTCTCAAACTGAAGAGGTGCTTGAATTACTCGGGAAAGAAAACCGGGAAAAAATCGAGTCAGGCGTAAGAAAGATGATACAAAATAATGAACAGAATATCGAACGTTTAAAACAATATGCAAAGACACTGACTCCCTCAGAACTATCAGTATGCGAACTGATCCTCGACAACAAAAATATTTCAGCAATCAGCGCAATAACCGGTAAATCGGTATCTAACATAACCAGTACTCGTTGCCATATACGAAACAAGCTGAAACTCAAAAAAGAAGAGAACCTTCGGGAAGCGCTACTGAAAATCACAAAACAAAAGAAATAACTCCGTAAGAAGCTGCCTAAAACAGACAATAAAAACGGGATTTAGCCTAACGCTAAACCCCGTTTTATAAGATAATCGACCAGATTTAATCTTTTAACTTAGCAGAAATAAATTCCCGATTCAAACGAGCAATGTTCGAAATAGAGATGTTTTTAGGACATTCGGCTTCGCAAGCTCCGGTATTGGTACAATTCCCAAAACCGAGCTCATCCATCTTAGCAACCATTGCTTTTGCCCGACGGGTAGCTTCAACCCGTCCTTGCGGCAGTAACGCCAACTGGCTTACTTTAGCCGAAACGAACAACATTGCCGAACCGTTCTTACAAGCGGCAGCACAAGCTCCGCAACCGATACATGCAGCGGCGTCCATCGCCAAATCGGCATCTTCTTTAGGTATAGCTATCGCATTAGCATCGGGTACACCTCCGGTATTTACCGAAACGAATCCCCCTGCCTGAATGATTTTATCATAAGCAGAACGATCTACCATCAGGTCACGGATAATAGGAAAACCTGCCGAACGCCACGGCTCGATAGTGATCGTATCGCCATCATTAAAACGGCGCATATATAACTGACAAGTAGTAGCACCGGTCGCAGCACCGTGAGGATGACCGTTGATATACAACGAACACATACCGCAAATACCTTCACGGCAGTCATGATCGAAAACAACAGGGTCTTTACCTTCTTTTATCAACTGTTCGTTCAGAATATCCAGCATTTCCAAGAAAGAAGCACCCTGAAAAATATTATTCAGTTGGTAAGTTTCAAAACGGCCTTTTTCCTTAGGACCTTTCTGACGCCAAACCTTAAGGGTTACATTTATATTTTTGTCCATGATAATTCTTTGTTACTGATTATTACTTTTTATAGTTACGGGTTTGAGGAACGACAAATTCATAATTCAACATTTCTTTCAGCATTACAGGGTCTTTATCTTCTCCCTGATATTCCCAACAAGAAACATAAGAGAATTTATCATCATGACGCAATGCCTCACCCTCTTCAGTCTGGTGCTCTACACGGAAGTGACCACCACAAGATTCTGCACGATCCAAAGCATCATGAGCCATCAATGTACCGATTTCGATAAAATCGGCAAGTCTTAATGCTTTTTCCAGTTCGATGTTCTGATCATCGCCCGAACCCGGAATAAATACATTACTCCAGAACTCTTTCTTCAGATCTTTCAACATCTCGATTGCTTCTTTCAAACCTTTTTCATCACGAGCCATACCGATATGTTCCCACATTATATGGCCTAAACGCTTATGCAAAGAATCTACCGATTCTTTACCTTTTACGCTCATCAATTTATTAATACGAGCTTCGATATTCTTTTCTGCTTCTTTGAATTCAGGCAGATCGGTACTGAAACGAGGCACTTGAATCTGATCGGCAAGATAATTCTGAATTGTATAAGGCAATACAAAATATCCGTCGGCAAGTCCTTGCATCAAAGCAGATGCACCCAAACGATTAGCACCGTGATCCGAGAAATTTGCCTCTCCGATTGCAAATAAGCCCGGAATAGAGGTTTGCAACTCATAATCTACCCACAAACCACCCATTGAATAATGCAATGCCGGGTAAATCATCATCGGAGTTTCATACGGATTTTCGTCTGTAATCTCTTCATACATATCGAATAAGTTACCGTACTTCTGTTTTACCACTTCTTTACCTAAGCGTTTAATTGCATCGGAAAAATCAAGGAATACTGCCAATCCGGTATTGTTTACACCGAAACCGGCATCACAACGTTCCTTAGCAGCACGCGAAGCGACATCACGCGGAACTAAGTTTCCGAATGCCGGATAGCGACGTTCCAAATAATAATCACGATCTTCTTCCGGAATATCTTTTCCTTGTTTCTTACCGGCCTGCAAAGCTTTCGCATCTTCTATCTTCTTCGGTACCCAAATACGTCCGTCATTACGCAAAGACTCGGACATCAATGTCAACTTCGATTGGAAATCTCCATGCACCGGAATACAGGTCGGATGAATCTGTACCATACAAGGATTAGCGAAATAAGCACCTTTCTTATAACATTGCCATGCCGCAGAACCATTAGAAGCCATCGCATTGGTCGACAAGAAGAATGTATTTACATATCCTCCTGTTGCAACGACAACAGCGTGTGCAGCATAACGCTCGATTTTACCGGTTACCAAATTACGAGTAATAATACCCCGAGCACGGCCATCTACCAATACAACATCCAGCATTTCATGACGGGTAAACATTTTCACTTTACCTTTACCGATCTGACGACTCAATGCCGAATATGCACCTAATAGTAATTGTTGGCCGGTCTGACCGCGAGCATAGAACGTACGGGATACCTGAGCACCACCGAAAGAACGATTATCCAACAAACCGCCATATTCACGAGCAAAAGGAACTCCCTGTGCTACACACTGATCGATAATATTGTTAGAAACCTCTGCCAGACGATATACATTCGCTTCACGGGCACGATAGTCTCCTCCCTTAATTGTATCATAGAAAAGACGATACACGCTATCACCATCATTCTGATAATTTTTCGCAGCATTAATACCTCCTTGTGCTGCAATTGAATGCGCACGACGGGGAGAATCCTGAATGCAGAAATTCAATACGTTAAATCCCATCTCAGCTAATGAGGCGGCAGCCGAAGCTCCGGCAAGACCGGTACCTACGACAATAACATCAAGACGACGCTTATTTGCGGGATTCACCAGTTTTTGGTGAGCTTTATAATTACTCCACTTCTCGGCCAACGGACCTTCGGGGATTTTAGAATCTATTTGAGACATATTTGTTTGTTTTCGTTTGAATTAATATAAATCTTTATCAAAAAGGTCTCTTCCGATTATGCGATAAAACCAAAATAAATCGCAATAAAAGCAAAACCTGCACAAATGATTGTTGCATAAACATTCGAAATGGCTTTCCAACGAGTCAGCCATATGTTATTATTCCATCCGATCGTCTGAATAGCACTCCAAAAACCGTGAGTGAGATGAAACCAGATAGCAACGAACCAGACCAAATACAAAATAACGAACAACGGATTGCTGAATGTGTCCAGAATCAGTTGGTAACCATCGTGAGGATCGACGCCCAAATCCAAACCTGCAATTTCATTAAACTGCATTTTATACCAAAATTGGGCCAGATGCAGAATAAAGAAAACAACGACAATTATACCCAACACCAGCATGTTTTGAGATGCCCATTCTACTTGCTTAGGTTTGGCAACCACAGCATAACGGTCATTTCCCCGAGCTTTACGGTTTTGAATCGTAAGCCAAAATGCATAAATGATATGCACGACAAAGCCCAAAGCCAAGATAAGAGTTCCGACCAATGCGTACCAATTGGCTCCCAAGAACTCACAAACCATGTTGTAGGCTTCCCCGGAGAACACCGCAACAAAGTTCATTGCTAAGTGGAAGGTTAAAAACAAAATGAGGAAAAGCCCGGACAGACTCATGACCAGCTTTCTCCCGATTGAAGAATTGAATAACCACATAGGATTCTAAGTTTTAAGTTATTTATTTATGTTATGTAGATTTACCGCATTTTTACAAATTGCAAAATTAGATGAATATTGCGTACAAAACAAGTGATTAAAGAATTTTTTCCTTAAATAAAAAAGGCTTTCTCGAAAAATTTCTATTTTCCAATAAATAACAGTAACAAGTCTCTGTTTAAGCAGATTACAAATTTAAAGACAAAAAGAAAATACCTTTTGAGTTTAATCTTTCAGAATCTGTTTTTTAATTTCATACCGGATTAAAGTCTTAGAGCCTATCTAAATTTTCCGACAAAAAAATATTATCTGATCGAAAACTTTAGAAACTCTGAAAAACACAAAAAATAATAAGCAAAAAAGGCCAATTCCGGATATAAAAAAGGAGATGCCTTCTCTGACATCTCCTTTTCCGAATATGATAAATACTTATTTATCGAAATGATATTAAAGTTTCGGTCCGGCAGCAACCAAAGCTTTTCCAGCAGCATTTCCTTCGAACTTAGCAAAGTTCTTGATGAAACGACCAGCCAAATCTTTAGCTTTTTCATCCCACTGAGCAGGATTTGCATAAGTATCGCGCGGATCAAGAATTTTAGGATCAACACCCGGTAATTCTGTAGGAACAACGAAATCAAAATAAGGAATAACTTTGGTCGGAGCTTTATCGATAGAACCATCGAGAATAGCATCGATAATACCGCGAGTGTCCTTAATAGAAATTCGCTTGCCTGTTCCATTCCAACCTGTGTTGACCAAATAAGCTTTAGCACCGGTTTTTTCCATCTTCTTCACCAGTTCTTCTCCATATTTTGTCGGGTGCAATGACAAGAAAGCAGCGCCGAAGCAAGCAGAGAATGTAGGAGTCGGCTCGGTAATACCACGTTCTGTTCCGGCCAATTTAGCTGTAAATCCTGACAAGAAGTAATATTTAGTCTGCTCTGCATTCAATATAGATACCGGAGGCAATACGCCGAAAGCATCTGCAGACAAGAAAATCACTTGTTTTGCGTGAGGACCTTTCGAAATCGGTTTTACGATATTTTCGATGTGATAAATCGGATAAGAAACACGAGTATTCTCAGTTACGCTCTTATCTGCAAAATCGATCTTACCGTCAGCAGCGACAGTAACATTTTCAAGCAAAGCGTCACGTTTGATAGCGTTATAAATGTCTGGTTCGCTCTCCTTATCAAGATTAATAACTTTTGCATAGCATCCGCCTTCATAGTTGAATACGCCTTCATCGTCCCAACCGTGTTCATCGTCTCCGATCAACAAACGTTTCGGATCTGTCGATAAAGTTGTTTTTCCCGTACCGGACAATCCGAAGAAAATAGCCGAGCTTTTACCGGCTTTGTCGGTATTGGCAGAACAGTGCATCGAAGCGATACCACGCAGCGGATTTAGATAGTTCATGATAGAGAACATACCTTTCTTCATTTCACCGCCATACCAAGTATTGATAATAACCTGTTCTTTAGTAGTCAAATTAAATACGACAGCAGTTTCAGAGTTCAGACCCAACTCTTTATAATTTTCTACTTTAGCCTTAGATGCATTGTAAACAACAAAATCAGGTTCTCCGAAGTTTTTCAACTCTTCTGCTGTCGGACGAATAAACATGTTAGTAACAAAGTGAGCCTGCCAAGCAACCTCAACGATGAAACGAACTTTCAGACGAGTAGCTTCGTTAGCACCGCAGAAAGCATCTACAACAAACAATTTTTTGTTTGACAATTCTTTTACAGCGATATTTTTCAGTTCTTTCCAAGCTGCTTCGCTAACCGGTTTATTGTCATTTTTGTATTCTTCAGAGGTCCACCATACAGTATTTTCGCTGGTAGCATCTTTCACAAAAAATTTATCTTTAGGAGAACGGCCGGTATAAACACCTGTCATTACGTTCACAGCACCCAGTTCAGTTACCTGACCTTTTTCAAAACCTACCAAACCCGGTTTGGTTTCTTCTGCGAACAATACGTCGTATGACGGATTGTGCAGGATTTCAGTAGTACCAGTAATACCGTACTTGCTTAAATCTAAATTTGCCATTTTCTTTTGGTTGAATTAAATGATTGACTGAATATAATTAATTATCTCTCTCTTCTAAATCCGATGCAAAAGTAATATAATTTCGGCACATGGTTACTCTAATTAAAGAAATTTTTCGCTAATTGACTCATTTTTTTATTCCTATTCGAAAAGTCAATCCCTTTAGAGCCTGTTTAAATTTTATTGGGGTCAGATTTGAAAGTTTTTTCGAGGATGTTTTTCTGTTTTTATAAAGAAGATAACAAATTCTGACAAGCGAAAACAGAAAAACGATTTGGAAGAAAAAGCAAAAATGATCTGATAATATTTTCTTATCGAAAAATTTAAACAGACTCTTATATCGTTTTTCAGAAGTTAATACACTGATTTCTCGCAATAAATATCTATTTTTGCATTTCATTTTAAAAGTTACTAAATGAAAATCGTTAATTTCGCAGAAAAGAATTCGGAACTAAATCGTTTTGTTGCAGAAATACGGGATATACACATTCAACAAGATCGACTCCGGTTCAGAAAAAATCTGGAAAGAATAGGAGAAGTAATGTCTTATGAAATCAGTAAAGACCTTCGGTATAGCGAAAAACCGGTTACGACTCCTTTAGGGGTAGCCCGTGTAAACACAGCCGACGATAAAATAGTAATCGGGACAATACTACGTGCAGGAATACCCTACCACCAAGGATTTTTGAATTATTTCGACCGGGCCGAAAATGCATTTGTTTCGGCGTACCGGAAATATAAAGACAAACTGAATTTTGAGATTTTCATAGAATACATTGCCTCTCCGCGTATTGATGGGAAAGTTCTGATCTTGACAGATCCCATGTTAGCCACCGGAGGTTCTATGGAACTCTCATACAGAGCTCTGCTTACAAAAGGTGAACCGGAGCATATACATATAGCATCGGTAATAGCCAGTCAAAAAGCAATCGAATATATTACCACTCATTTTCCTGAAGAGAAAACAACGGTTTGGGTCGGTGCTATTGATCCGGATCTTAACGAACATTCTTATATCGTACCCGGGTTAGGGGATGCCGGAGATCTGGCTTACGGTGAAAAGGAATAACCATATCAACGTCGTCTAATAAAAGTGCTAAACTCTAAATTTATGGGGATAACCATTCGTGAAATCTCAGGCAAAAAAGCGCTGAAGAAATATGTACAATTTAATATAGACCTCTATAAAGAAAATCCGTATGCCGTTCCACCTCTTATTTTTGATGAAGTAGGAACATTAAGCCCAGAAAAAAACCCGGCATTCGAATTTTGCGAATCGGTTTACTATATGGCTTATGAGGGGGAAAAACCGGTCGGACGCATCGCTGGTATTATCAATCATAAAGTAAATGAAAAAAGCGGGAAAAAAAGTGCCCGTTTCGGATTTGTAGATTTCATAGACGATACGGAAGTCAGTGATGCATTATTTAATGCCGTCGAAAAATGGGCTCGTGAAAAAGGAATGGAAGAGATTGTCGGACCATTAGGATTCACGGATATGGACCCCGAAGGACTATTGATCGAAGGATATGACCAACCCGGAACAATGGTTGCCATCTATAATTATCCTTATTATGTAAACCATATTACCCGGCTCGGATACGAAAAAGATAACGACTGGGTAGAATTCAAAATATATGTCCCCGAAGAAATTCCGGTAAAACACAAACGTATATCCGATATTGTTCAGGCAAAATACAAACTGAAAGTATTGAAATACAACAGCATAAAGAAAATAGTAAAAGACTATGGACGCAAGATATTCGAACTTATAAATCAGGCATACGCCGACCTATACGGATATTCGGCACTATCTGAAAAACAGATCGACTATTATGTAAAAATGTACGTTCCTATGGTAAGACTCGAAAACGTGTCTCTCATTGTCAATGAAAAAGAAGAGCTCGTTGGTGTAGGTATCGCTATTCCGTCCATGACAAAAGCTCTGCAAAAAGCCAAAGGAAAGCTTTTCCCTTTCGGTTTTATTCATATCTTAAAAGCTCTTCGTGGTAAAAACGATGTTGTAGACCTCCTTCTTGTCGCTCTTCGCCCCGACTACCAAAATACAGGAGCGAATGCATTGTTGTTCTCTGATCTGATCCCCGTATTTATAAAAAACGGATACAAATACGCCGAAAGTAATCCTGAATTGGAAGAAAACGGAAAAGTTCAGTCTCAATGGCAATATTTCGAAAATGTACAACATAAACGCCGTCGTGCTTATAAAAAACGATTATAAACCGGCTATGGGGCTATCTGAATTCTAAGAGCCCGTCTAAATTTTTCGATAAGAAAAACATTATCAGGACATTTTTGCGTTTTCTTCCGGTCTTTTTTCCCGTTTTCACTCGTCAGATAGCTTGCTATCCTCCTCGTAAAAACAGAAAAATATCCTCGAAAGAAACTCTCAAACCTGACCCGAGTAAAATTCAGACCGACTCCGAGCAAATTCCAATAATTTAAAAATCAACGGGAAAGTCAATAAGGCTTCCCGTTTTTATCATATTACTTCCCTTTATAAAACTATCGGGTAAGAACCTATATAGTACAGCAAAAAAGAGAATATTTTAGGAAATGGATTATTTTAGAAGCACTCTCTTTCATTTTTTGACGAAAATTAACTACCTTTGCCCCCTCTTAAAAATAAAAGCTAATCGTTGAAAATTAAACAGATTAAATAAAATATGGATAGTAAATTAGATTTTCATCCACGCTTGTTCAGTGCGTTAAAGAATTATTCTAAAGAAAAGTTCATGGCTGATCTCATGGCCGGAATTATAGTCGGAATCGTAGCTCTTCCATTAGCTATAGCTTTCGGTATAGCTTCCGGAGTAAGTCCGCAACAAGGACTTATCACAGCCATTATCGGAGGATTTATCGTCTCTTTTCTCGGTGGAAGTTCTGTGCAAATCGGAGGACCGACAGGGGCATTTATCGTAATCGTTTACGGAATTATTCAGTCTTTCGGGATAGAAGGATTGGCAATAGCCACAGCCATGGCAGGAATCATATTATTGCTAATGGGAATATTCAAACTCGGAACTATTATCAGATTCATCCCCTATCCTATTGTAATAGGCTTTACGAGTGGTATTGCCTTAACGATCTTCACAACACAAATCAAAGATCTGTTCGGCCTTACGATGGAATCTGTACCGGCAGATTTTATATCTAAATGGATCGCCTATTTCCAAAGTTTCGGAACAACTAATGTTTGGTCTTTAGGAATAGGACTTATAAGCATATTACTGATTATCATAACCCCCAAATTATCTAAAAAGATACCCGGATCATTGGTTGCCATCATCATTATGACAATCATTGCTTATGTATTGAAACATCATTTCGGAATTACCGGAATCGAAACAATCGGAGACCGTTTTACAATCGATTCTTCTTTACCGCAACCGGCCGGCTTACATATCAATATGGAAACGATCAATCAACTGTTACCGGCAGCTTTTACAATAGCGATGCTCGGAGCTATTGAATCATTGCTGTCGGCAACCGTAGCGGATGGAGTTACCGGAGACCGACATAATTCCAACACCGAATTAATAGCGCAAGGTGCTGCGAATATCGTTTCTCCTATCTTCGGAGGAATACCTGTAACCGGTGCAATAGCCCGAACAATGACAAATATCAACAACGGTGGAGTCACCCCTATTGCCGGAATCATACATGCCATAGTGTTGTTACTCATATTGCTATTCCTTGCCCCTCTTACCACTCATATACCGATGGCATGTTTAGCCGGAGTATTAATTATAGTCTCATATAATATGAGTGAATGGAGGACTGTAAAATCAATGATGAAAAACCAAAAAGCAGACATCGCCGTATTGTGGGTAACCTTGATATTGACCGTTATTTTCAATCTGACAATAGCAATCGAGATCGGATTATTGCTTGCTGTACTTTCATTTCTCCGTCGAGTAACGGAAAATACCCATATTTCAGTATTGCGCAATGAGCTGGATCAAAGTGCAAATAAAACAGAAACTCTATCAGAGGAGCAACTCTCCCTCGAAAAAGGGGTTGAAGTATACGAAATTGACGGACCGTTTTTCTTCGGTATTGCCAATAAATTCGATGAACAGATGCGTATCTTGGGAGATAAACCGTTGGTTCGTATCATTCGTATGAGAAAAGTGCCGTTCATCGATTCTACCGGAATACACAACCTCGAGATATTTATCAACTCTTCTCGCAAAGAAAACATACATGTCATCTTGTCGGGTGTAAATCCCACCGTACATGCATCGCTGGAACGAATGGGTGTCGAAGCCTTATTAGGAGACGAATATATATTCGATAATATACATAAAGCTGTTGCTAAAGCCAATATAATGGCATCAGAGCTAAAAGCTCAACCTAAATAGCCAAAAAATTCCATAGAAAATCAAGAAATCGCCCTTTGTTCTTAATAAAACAAAGGGCGATTTCTTATTTATCACGAAATTCGTCTATTCCCAAATTTTCCATTTTGCAAGTCCGTTATTCCACATCTCATTAAGATCCTTCTTATCCTTCAGCGTATCCATAGGTTTCCAGAATCCTTCATAACGATAAGCACTCATCTGTCCCTCTCTGGCCAAACGCTCCATCGGTTCTCGTTCCCATACAGTCATATCGCCTTCGATATAATCGAATACCTGAGGTTGACAAACAAAAAATCCGGCACTGATCCACAAACCATCACCTTTCGGCTTCTCGGCAAAAGAAGCGACGCTGTTATTCTGTCCCAAAGTCACAGCACCGAAGCGTCCCGTAGGCTGAACCGTAGTAACAGTACATAAACGGCCGTTTTCCTTATGAAACTTCAATAAATCGGCAATATTTATATCCGACACACCGTCACCATAAGTCAACATAAAAGGTTCATCGCCGATATATGGCTTTATACGCTTAATACGTCCGCCGGTCATCGTTTCATTACCGGTATCTATCAAAGTTACCTTCCAAGGCTCGCTCGTCGTATTCAAAGTCTGTACCGTATTACTGCCCAAATCGATCGTTATATTCGCCCTGTGCATAAAATAATTTACAAAGAACTCTTTAATAACATATCCCTTATACCCAAGACAAATAACGAATTCATCGATACCATAATGTGAATAACATTTCATAATATGCCAAAGAATCGGCATACCTCCGATTTCTACCATAGGCTTCGGCTTTACATCTGTCTCCTCACTGATACGAGTACCGAGCCCGCCTGCTAATATTACAGCCTTCATGTATATTTAAATTTTAAAATAATCAAAATAAAGGTGATCCAGTATTCCTATAATATCGGTGATACCTCCGATAATATTTATTAAACCTATTCGGATACCTCGAATAAAAGAAAAATCGCAACTTATTCCCCGGAGCAAAATACCGGATATAATCATAACACTCTCTATATATTTCAGGAGTAAGCGAACCAACTACACGCTGACGTTTCAAATGGTGAGCCGAATATAAATGGTTCTTTTTCCCCAATACTCTTATACAACGCAATTTGGATTTTTTAGAATAAGAACTATCCGGCAAAGCCAAAACCGTCTTAGTCCAAAGAACTCCATAAATATGAAATACACCTCTCGGATTACGTGAATTATCACGAGAAAGAGGTGATTCGCTCAGCAAATCCAAACCGCTCCAAAATACCGAGATACTGTCTAATCGGGAAAGTGTCTCGAATACGATATTGAAACTAAAAAAATAAGGATTTCTACATTTCTCAAAATCCGCAATATCGATAATCTTACGAGAAAAAATGACAGCTCCGGAATAAATCAGACACCATCCGAGATCATGTAAAAAAGCATTCGTGTCGTTATAAACACGGGAAGGTATCCCGAACGAGCGCTTATTACAAGCAATAACATATAAATCAGAATTCTGATTGCGCAAGGTATTTATAAGTGAATATAAATAATTATCATTCAATCGATTAATATCCCGAATAACCCAACAATAAGGAGTACGGGGCAATTTCAACGCCTTCTCGAAAAGAGCATCGTTATCTAACTGTCTATCCAAACGGACGTAAGACAAACCCTCATAACGATCAGAATAACTGGCGACAACACCTTGCGTATTATCCGAAGAACAATTATCGATAATAAGAAGACGAATATGATACAAACTTATCTTGGGAATCATATCCTCCAACATATCACAAAGAATGACCACTTGATTGCAAGTAGGTACACATATCGTTAACAAATCGTATCCATCAAGATTCATCCCCGAACACAATGTTTAGATTACGATGCAAAGGTAATGATTTCATTCTAAATACGGTCTAAACCGAACAATATAAACATCGACATCACCCCCTTTGTCTCTCCTTTTTCATAAAGAAAGCCCGTTCCTCAGGAGAAAATTTCTCAATTGCATACCGAAGCATAGTTCTCGGCATTATTTGATAACGAGATTCCAAGAAATGTAGAAGAACCGTCTTATCTCGTTTTCCGACTTCCCTCAACATCCATCCTACAGCCTTTTGAATCAGGTCATGCGGATGTCGCAACAACTTATCCGCCAAATGTAAGGTATCTTCAAATTGTTTTTCCCGGATATATTTCCATGTCGCTACTATCGAGATTCGTTGTTCCCATAAATAACCGCTCTCAGCCAAACGATATAAAGGAGTACGATCTTTATCTCTCAAATATTCTCCGACGATTTGATAAGCAGACAAGTCGACCAAATCCCAGTTGTTTATTTTATCGGTATTCGACAAGTACAAATCAAAAATCCCTTTCCGACGCTGTTCGTCACTTTTAGGAAATTGAGCGACCCAAATCAAAAGAGCCAGTAATCGACATTCATGAATGTCGTCCGACAACAATGGAAGGACATCCTCCGGTGCAATATGTACATATCGCTTTGCAACAGACCTCGTTTTCGGGACAGGAATCCCGACAAACTTATCACCCTCGCTATATGCTCCTTTTGCCGTTTTAAAAAAGCCTCGCAACACAGAAGCTTTCTCAGGATCGGCAAATACAAGCAAACTTTCCCTTATCTCTTTTGCTACCGACATATTTCCGTTAATCTATGCGATTTACTTTAGCAACCGGTCCTCCTTCAAAAAAATGAATAATATTCCTTGATACAAAAGCTGCCATTTCATTACGTACCTCAAACGTCTGAGTTCCGGTATGCGGATTTAAAACGACATTATCCATCAACAACAACTCCTCTGAAGGATAATCCCCGAATTCAAAAACATCCAATCCGGCACCCCATATTACTTTTTCACGTAGCGCTTTAACTAAAGCTTTTTCATCGACCAAAGGACCTCTTGCCGTATTAATTAAAATCGAAGTCGGTTTCATCAAAGAAAGCTCCCTTTCTCCTATCAAATGATAAGTCTCCGTCGTATATGGCGCATTCACCGAAACAACATCGGAAACACGTAACAATTCGTCCAAAGACAAATAAACAGCTTTATATTTATCCTCTATCGTCTCTGCAACCCGATGACGATTACAATAAACGATTTTCATTCCGGCTGCAACCGCCCGTCGGGCTAACGCTTGTCCGATACGTCCCATACCGATAATACCGATCGTACCGCCATACAAAGAATGTCCCAGATTTTCCAATAACCCGACCTTCACCATACCTGTCCGAAGCCGCCGGTCTAACTCCGAAATACGTCGACTGACAGCCAACAGCAATCCCATAGCCTGATCTGCCGTAGGCTCTGTTACCGGATCAGGAGTATTCGTAACCTGAATGCCTTTCTGCGTAGCATAAGGAATATCGATATTATCATATCCCACCGCATAATTCGAAATTATTTTCAACTTCACACCGGCATCCATCAACCGTTTATCTACCGGAAAATTAAACATCGATTGCAACGCATCATACTCCGGAATCATTCGTAAAACCTCCTCATAAGTAAAAGACTCTATCCCGTCCGGAGGAAAAGTGACATCATACTTCTCGACCAACTCTGCATAACCGCTTCGGAACATATTATATGTTACCAAGACTTTTTTCTTCATATATGATTTTAGTTTCTTAGATTATCTCTACACTGACAAATAATGCTACCATCAAACCCGATAATACATTTTTATTTCTCTTCGGACAAGATTAAACAAGCTCTCATCCTGAAATGAGAATTTTCAAAAGTATAAAAAAATGCTATACAAAAACCTCCGCCTTCTATTTTTTATATTCTTACGAGTCTGTTTAAATTTTGCTCGGTCTGATTCAAGGAAACAAACTGACCGAAAGAAAACGCAAAAATCTTCTGATAATATTTTTTTATCGGAAATTTTAGACAAGCTCCTGCAACAGTTGCATTTCACAATATCTGCAAAATACAACTTTATTCCTCATTTTCCTTAAGATAAATCGGACAAGAATACGGAAAATCCAAAATTAAGCAATTCTGGAGAAGATAAATTCTACATAAATCATTGTTTGACAATATTTTATAATAAAAATAAGACAACTGAGTTTTTTCTCAAATAAATCTGCGATCAATTTATTTAACCTCAAATATGACAGATTCGCACAAAATATATAAATTTGTTCACATCATGTAAAAATTATCCCCATGGTCTTAAATTATATCTGGATTTCTTTTTTCCTGATTGCTTTTGGAGTTGCAGTAATTCAATCTGTATTTTTCGGAAACCTGACAATCTGGAACGATATCATGAATTCCTCGTTCACCTCAGCCAAAACGGCATTCGAAATATCATTAGGACTTACCGGAGTTTTATCCTTATGGCTGGGGCTAATGAAAATAGGAGAACGAGGAGGTATCATCGCCTTATTTTCCCGACTTATCAGTCCTCTTTTTTGCAGACTTTTCCCCGACCTCCCCAAAAACCATCCGGCATTCGGGTCTATCTTCATGAATGTTTCTGCAAATATGCTGGGTCTCGATAATGCAGCAACTCCCCTCGGGCTGAAAGCTATGAAAGAAATGCAAGAGATTAATCCCGATAAAGAGACGGCAAGCAATCCGATGATTATGTTTCTTGTATTAAATACTACCGGACTGACTTTAGTTCCTTTAGGAGTAATGGTATACAGGGCACAAATGGGAGCAGCTAATCCGTCAGATATATTTCTACCTATATTGATAGCGACATATTGTTCTACATTAGCCGGACTCATTGCAGTATGTCTCAAACAAAAAATAAATTTATTTGACCGGGTAATCATGGGATCTATCTTAGGTCTTACTGCCATAATCGGTTCTATACTTTATTTTTTTGCCGGGCTTCCCCAAGAAAAAGTATCTTTATATTCCCAATTCGGAGCAAACTGTTTATTATTCTGTATCATTATCAGTTTCATTATCGCAGGAATACGAAAAAAAATAAACATATACGATGCATTTATCGAAGGCGCAAAAGAAGGATTTAAAACTGCGGTCACGATCATACCCTATTTAGTAGCGATGTTAGTCGCCATAGCTATTTTTAGAGCTTCCGGAGCTATGGACTTCATAATATCCGGAATAACAGCAGGGATCAATGCTTGCGGTATCGATTCCGATTTTGTAGGAGCGCTCCCCACTGCACTTATGAAGCCACTAAGTGGCAGCGGAGCTCGGGGAATGATGGTCGATGCGATGAACACATACGGAGCAGATTCTTTTGTTGCCCGTGTAGCCTCAACGATACAAGGATCGACAGACACGACATTTTATATTTTGGCGGTATATTTCGGAAGCGTAGGTATCCGCAATACCCGCTATTCTGCCGGGTATGGACTTTTTGCCGATCTCGTAGGAATCATAGCAGCTATCATTGTAGCATATATCTTTTTTAAATAGTCGTCAAGACACCGAATAAACGTTTTTTCGTATTATCAGACATCTATGTACAGGATAAAAGCTCTATCTTTGTAATTTCGTTTATAATCTCAAAGATAATAGGAACATGGCTATTACATTCTTTGCCGAAGGAGTAAAACTTCCGGCAATAAAAAAAAGAGAAACCGGTGACTGGATAAAAAATGTAGCCGGAATATACGGCAAAAAATGCGGTGACATTTCATACATTTTTTGCTCGGACGAGAAAATATTAAAAATAAATAGAGAATATCTCGATCACGACTATTACACAGACATCATTACATTCGATTACACCGAGAAAAACCGTATTAGCGGAGATATATTTATCAGCATTGATACAGTAAAAAGCAATGCCGATGAATTCAAAGTATCATACGAAGAAGAATTGCATAGAATCATAATACACGGGATATTACATTTATGTGGAATCAACGACAAAGGGCCGGGAGAAAGAGAGATAATGACTCAAAAAGAAAACGAAGCTCTTGCTCTTTTGTCCGACAAAAAATGACCTGTTTATAAACAAATACAGCAAAATGACTTTCAAGTACGACGTAATTGTTGTTGGAGCCGGACATGCCGGATGCGAGGCCGCTTGTGCAGCCGCAAATTTAGGTTCAAAAACCCTGCTCATTACAATGGATATGAATAAAATCGCACAAATGAGCTGCAATCCTGCCATCGGAGGTATTGCAAAAGGACAAATTGTGCGGGAAATAGACGCACTGGGAGGTAATACCGGAATCGTAACCGACAAGACAGCAATACAGTTCCGGATGCTCAACCGATCTAAAGGACCTGCAATGTGGAGTCCTCGAGCACAAAGCGACCGGGAAAAGTTCATCCATACATGGAGAGAAATAATCGAAAATACAGACAATCTGTATCTGTGGCAAGATTCGGTAAAAGAGCTGGTCATAAAAAATAATACGGTAACCGGAGTTCTTACAAACATGGATGTCCTGTTTTCAGCAAAATCCGTAGTTATCACTTCCGGAACTTTCATGAACGGGTTAATACATATCGGAAAGACTCAACTGAGAGGAGGTAGAATTTCCGAACCTGCATCATACGGAATCACCGAACAATTGTCCGAATTAGGGATAACTGTCGGACGAATGAAAACAGGGACTCCGGTACGAATAGACGGAAGAAGCGTCCATTTCGAGTTAATGACAGAACAACTTGGAGAAAACGACTTTCACAAATTTTCATATTTAGACTTTGAGCCACGTAGGTTAAAACAACAAAGTTGCTGGGCGACTTATACAAATGAGGAGGTGCATCAAATACTCCGACAAGGGCTTCCCGATTCTCCGCTATTTAATGGACAAATTAAGAGTATCGGACCTCGCTATTGTCCCAGTATCGAGACAAAAATCGTCACATTCCCCGATAAAACAGAACATCAATTATTTTTAGAACCGGAAGGCGAAACCACTCGGGAATTTTATTTGAACGGATTTTCCTCTTCTCTTCCGTTAGAGATTCAGCTAAATGCTTTGCAAAAAATACCGGCATTTAAAGACATCCAAATCTACCGTCCGGGATATGCGATCGAATACGACTATTTTGACCCGACACAACTTCAGCATAATCTCGAAACAAAAAAAATCAAAAACTTGTTTTTCGCAGGACAAGTAAATGGGACAACCGGATATGAAGAAGCTGCAGGACAAGGTATAATTGCAGGAATAAATGCTCATATCAACTGTCACGGAGGAAATCCTTTTATTTTAGGACGCAATGAAGCCTATATCGGAGTATTAATCGATGATTTGGTAACGAAGGGCGTAGATGAACCTTATCGGATGTTTACATCCAGAGCCGAATATCGTATTTTACTTCGACAAGACGATGCCGATATGCGTCTTACCGAAAAAGCTTATAATTTAGGATTGGCCTCTACTCAAAGACAAAAACTTCTCATCGAGAAAAAAGAACATATCGATCATCTTATAGAATTTGCAAAAAACTATTCCGTAAAACCCCAATATATAAATAACAGATTAGAGCAACTCGGAACATCCCCTCTAAAACAGGGAATAAAACTAATCGACTTAATCTTACGGCCTCAATTATCCATCACTAAAATTGCAGAACTAATTCCTGCTCTGCATAAAGAAATCGATAAAATCAAGAATCGTAAAGAAGAAATCATAGAAGCTGCGGAAATTCGAATAAAATATGAAGGATACATCGATCGTGAAAAAATGATTGCCGATAAAATATCTCGTCTTGAAAATATTCGAATAAAAGGGAAATTCGACTACAATTCTATCAAACAGCTCTCAACCGAAGCAAGACAGAAACTCGATAAAATCGACCCGGAAACAATTGCTCAAGCTGCCCGAATACCGGGAATTTCACCAAGTGACATTAATATTTTATTGGTATTATCCGGAAGATAACATTTCGTTCCACGTGAAACAATAAAAAGAAATTCTTTAAATAAATAATATAAATATCAATATAACAATAAGATAAAACAAACCATGAGCATCGAAAGCATTAAAAAAAAGATCAGAGACGTAAAAGATTTTCCACAAAAAGGAATCATTTTCAGAGATCTTACAACAGTATTTAAAGACAGAGACTGTCTACATGCCCTTAGTGAAGAATTAACAAAATTATATAAAGAAAAAGGGATAACAAAAGTTGTAGGGATAGAATCCAGAGGATTCATAATGGGCCCGATTATCGCCAACAATTTAGGAGCAGGATTTGTTACACTAAGGAAACCGGGAAAACTCCCTGCCGAGACATGGAGCGAAAGCTATGAAAAAGAATATGGTACTGACACGATCGAAATACATAAAGATGCACTCAATTCAGAAGACATAATCGTATTGCATGATGATCTGCTGGCAACCGGAGGTACAATGCTGGCTGCATACAAATTAGTAAAACGGTTTAATCCTAAAAAAGTATATGTAAATTTTATCGTAGAACTGGAATTTCTAAAAGGAAGAGACGTTTTCCCCCCTGAAGTAGAAATCGAAGCTCTTATTAAATATTAAATGGCAGAAACGACAAGCGAACATATTAAAAGCATTATTGCCCTCCTACCCGAAACTCCTGGTGTGTACCAATATTTCGACAAAGAGGGCAAAATCATTTATGTAGGGAAAGCAAAAAATTTAAAGCGCAGAGTATCTTCCTACTTCAATAAAGTCCATGACTCGGTAAAGACGAATGTATTAGTGCGAAATATTCGCGATCTAAAATATATCGTAGTAAAAACCGAAGAAGATGCCTTACATCTTGAGAACAGTCTGATCAAAGAATACAGGCCTCGCTATAATGTTTTATTGAAAGATGATAAAACCTATCCATGGATCACCGTTCGCAATGAGCATTTCCCCAGAGTATTTTTAACCCGAAAAGTCATAAAAGACGGGTCTAAATATTATGGGCCGTATGCAAACGTACATTTGGCAAAAACCGTTCTTGAACTTATCCGGACACTTTACCCGATACGCACATGCCCACATAACCTCACTCCGGAAAACATTCGACGGGGAAAATTCAAAATTTGCCTCCAATATCACATCAAAAACTGCAAAGGTGCGTGTGAAGGTTTTGAAGAAGAAAGGACTTACTTGGAATATATTTCGCAAGTAAAACAGATTCTTAACGGAAACATTCAACAGTTAAGTGAACACCTGTTACAAGAAATGGGCAAACTATCGGAAAACCTGAAATTCGAAGAAGCTCAAGTCTTAAAAGAAAAATACCTCCTATTAGAAAAATACCGAGCAAAATCAGTCATTGTAAGTACGACAATACACAATATCGATATATTTTCTTACGATGAAGATGATGATGCCGCATTCGTAAATTACATGCACATCCGCAACGGTTCGATCGTACAAAGTTTCACAATCGAATACAAGAAAAGGCTTGATGAAGCAAAAGAAGACATTCTTGCACTGGGTATCGTAGAGTTACGTACTCGTTTTAAGAGTCTGTCTCGTGAAATAGTCGTTCCATTTCTGCCCGATCTTGAATTTGAAAATGTAGAATTTATCGTTCCTCAACGCGGAGACAAGAAAAAACTACTCGAAATATCGGAACAAAATGTAAAACAATACAAAATCGACAAGCTAAAACAGACAGAAAAACTTAATCCCGAGCACCGCAACATGAAGCTGCTTAAAGAGATACAAAAAGAGCTCTGTATGGATAAACCGCCCGTACATATCGAATGCTTCGATAACTCGAATATTCAAGGCAGTGATGCTGTTGCAGCATGCGTCGTATTCAAAATGGGTAAACCTGCAAAAAAGGAATACCGTAAATATAACATTAAAACCGTTACAGGACCGGATGATTATGCCTCGATGAAAGAGGTCGTCAGACGCCGTTACCAGCGCCTAATCCGAGAAGAAGCTCCCCTTCCCGATCTCATCATTGCAGATGGAGGAAAAGGTCAAATGGAGATAATCAGAGAAGTAATAGAAGATGAATTACATCTCAACGTTCCGATTGCCGGATTGGTAAAAAATGATCGACACAGAACTTCCGAACTTCTATTCGGCTTTCCTCCGAAGGCAATAGGAATAAAAACGCAAAGCCAACTCTTCAGACTACTGGAACAGATACAAAATGAAGTACACCGTTTTGCCATTACATTTCACAAAGATAAACGGAGTAAACGCCAAATCGCATCTGCATTCGATAATATGAAAGGCATAGGAGATAAAACAAAGACAGCCCTCCTGAAAGAATTTAAGAGCATGAAGCGTGTTAAAGAAGCAAGTTTAGAGGAAATAGCAGCCATAATCGGTGAAGCTAAAGCCAAGATAATAATACAAAACCTCAACTCTCAAAATTAATGAATAAAATAAACATAAGAGATTATAAATAGACTTTTAGAATCTGTTTAAGTTTTACTGGAGTCTGAATTGAAAATTCCTTTTAAGAATATTTTTTATTTTTACGAGGGAAATAGCAACCTATCTGACGAATGAAAACAAAAAACAAACCGAAAGAAAATGTAAAGATGACCTGATAGTATTTTTTATCGAAAAATTTAGACAGGCTCTTAAAACATTATTCGTAACTTTGTATTAATAGAGCAATAAAAAATCGATATGAGAATCTTAATACAGCGGGTAAAACGAGCTTCCGTAACGATTAACGGAAAAATAAAATCAAAAATAGATACAGGACTGCTGATTTTGGTAGGAATTGAAGAAGCCGACACAAAAGATGATGCTGAATGGCTGGCAAAAAAAGCGGCATCCTTACGTATTTTCGATGATGAAAACGGTATTATGAACCGATCGGTAAAAGATATTGACGGATCGGTACTCATTGTAAGCCAATTCACTTTGCATGCATCAACAAAAAAGGGAAATCGTCCCTCATATATCAAAGCGGCAAAACACGAGCATGCAATACCTATGTACGAAGCTTTATGCCACTACACAGAACAAGAAATCGGAAAATCCGTAGCGACAGGTGTATTCGGTGCTGATATGCAAGTAGAATTGGTCAACGACGGACCTGTAACAATCTGGATAGACTCTAAAAATAAAGAATAACCATGACCATAGAAGAAGCTCAAAACACTGTAGATCAATGGATAAAAGAGTTCGGAGTAAAATATTTCAGTGAACTCACCAATATGGCGATTCTTACAGAAGAGGTAGGAGAAGTCGCCCGTATTATTTCCCGCAAATATGGAGATCAATCATTCAAAGAAAGCGATAAAGAACGCGATCTCGGAGACGAAATGGCTGATGTTCTGTGGGTACTTCTATGCCTTGCCAATCAAACAGGTATAAACCTTACGGAAGCATTCGAGAAAAATCTCCTAAAAAAAACAAATCGGGACAAAGAGAGACATATCAATAATCCTAAACTATACTAATTATGGACAAGTACAACGAAGCTCTTCAAAACTACAACACCAATCTGAACGACGACGTAGTAAAACAAGAAGTAGAACAGATCCTTCGGGAAAATCTATCGAAATACAGCAATACGGATGTTTATAAATTCCTCTTCAGCTGTATAGATCTGACCTCTCTCAACACTACCGACACAGCACAACATATTACGAATTTTACAAAACGGGTAAACGATTTTGAAAACGAACATCCCGAAATGGACAATGTCGCTGCTATATGCGTATATCCGAATATGGCAGGAACAGTCCGCATGAATCTGGAAGTATCTGATGTAAATATCGCTGCTGTTTCGGCAGGATTCCCCTCTTCTCAAACGTTTACCGAAGTTAAAGTTGCAGAAACAGCATTAGCTGTTGCCGATGGAGCTGATGAAATAGACATTGTAATCAATGTCGGGAACTTTTTAGCGGAAGAATATGAAGAAATGTGCGATGAAATCGAAGAAATCAAACACTCTTGTAGAGATGCACACCTGAAAGTAATCCTTGAAACCGGAGCATTGAAAACAGCTTCGAATATAAAAAAAGCATCTATACTGGCGATCTATTCAGGAGCAGACTTCATTAAAACCTCAACAGGGAAAATGGAGCCGGCGGCAACCCTCGAGGCTGCCTACGTCATGTGTCAGGCAATCAAGGAATATTATGATAAAACCGGCACAATGATCGGATTCAAGCCGGCCGGAGGAATATCCACCACAGAAGATGCAGTAAAATATTACTGCATTGTAGCCGAAGTTCTCGGAGAAAAATGGTTGGATAAAAAATATTTCCGTTTAGGAGCCAGTCGTTTAGCAAACAATTTGTTAAGCTCCATCGCTGGAAGCCCGGTCAAATTTTTCTAAACGCAAAAAGAAAGGGATACTTCCATTTGGAAAAGTATCCCTCTTTTATTTCTCTTAAATAGCCCCTCTTCCTGCTATTTTGTCCTATCGATCGTATAATCCAATATAGCTTTTAGTGATGTCACAACAGGATTTTCACCAAAAGAAGCCAAAGCCTCATAACCTTCTGTACGTAAACGCTCCATAACCTTCTTAGCGTACTCTATCCCTCCATGAGATTTTGCAAATTCGGTCAACATTTCAATATCCTTAGAGGATAATTCTTTTTGCCTCAAAATAGCCATTACCTCATCCCTTTCAATATCCGTAGCATTCCGAACCGCAAAAATCAAAGGTAGAGTAACTTTGCCTTCCCGCAAATCATTCCCGGTAGGTTTACCGATAACATCATCCGAAAAATAATCGAACGTATCATCCTTTATCTGAAAACAAAGCCCTAATTTCTCTCCGAAAGCCATTAAATGTTCGATTGACTCGGCTGGTGCACCATTCGATAAAGCTCCCACTTTCATACAGGAGACAAACAAGGATGCCGTTTTCTGACGAATTACATTAAAATATGCCTCTTCATTCAAGACATGATCTTGAGCGATCGAAAGCTGATCGATCTCTCCTTTCGCCAATTCCTGTCCTAAAAATCCCAGCGTATTAATAACCTCCAGAATCCCGGTAGAGATCGAGCGTTTCAATGCACAAGAAACAAAATAGTCACCGACCAGTACAGCTATACGATTATCCCATACTCCATTAATCGTGGGCTTCCCTCGACGCTGCTTCGATTCATCGACAACATCATCGTGTATAAGACTGGCATTATGCAAAAGTTCTATAGCAGCAGCAGCATCGATAGTAACAGCATTGATTTTCCCAAATAAACGGGCACTCAACAACACCAACATAGGACGTATTTGCTTGCCTTTCGTTCCGAGAAAATAATCAACAACGGTATTCATCAACGGACTGCTTGTATTCAACGTTTCTGCCAAAGTCCGGTTCAGAATCTCCAATTCATCAAGAATAGGCTGCTGTATAATAGATAGTTTATCCATATTATTTTAATGATGTGCAAAAATAGCAATAAAACAAAAGAATATCCATATTTATTGTAAATTTACCGGGAAATAAGGGAAATTTTTCCCGATATAAAAATAAGTACATTAAAAACAGCCTGCAGATGCAAGAAAAAAAGCTATTTTTACTGGATGCCTACGCTCTCATTTATCGCTCATATTACGCATTCATCAAAAATCCGAGAATCAACTCGAAAGGAGTAAATACCTCCGCTATATTCGGATTTGTAAATACATTGGAAGACGTACTGAAAAAAGAAAATCCTTCTCATATTGCAGTAGGATTCGATCCCAGTGGTCCGACTTTCAGGCACGAAGCATACGAACTTTACAAAGCACAAAGAGAAGAAACTCCGGAGGTAATAAGACAATCCGTACCTATTATAAAAGAAATTATCAGAGCCTACAATATACCTATCATAGAAGTTCCCGGTTTCGAAGCCGACGATGTCATCGGAACATTGGCCAAGCTGGCCGAAAAAGAAGGGTTCGATACATACATGATGACCCCGGATAAAGATTACGGGCAATTGGTCAGTCCGCACATTTTTATCTATAAACCCAAATTCGGAGGAGGAGATTTCGAAGTACGCGGAATAGAAGAAATAAAACAAAAATTTTCTATTGAACGTCCCGAACAGGTTATCGATATACTCGGGCTTATGGGCGATGCGTCAGATAATATCCCGGGATGCCCCGGTGTAGGAGAAAAAACAGCGATAAAACTGGTCAATGAATTCGGCTCTATCGAGAATTTACTTTGCTGTACAGATCAGCTAAAAGGTGCGTTACGCAAAAAAGTAGAAGAAAACAAACAACAAATAGAATTTTCCAAATTTCTGGCAACAATAAAAACAGATGTCCCCATAGTTTTCAATGAAAAAGAATTATTGCGGGAAGCGATAAACGAAATTCGATTACGGGAAATTTTCGAGGAACTTGAATTTAGAAATTTAGCAGATCGGGTATTAGGTACAACAGTTAATAAAACAACTGTTTCAAAAACACCTATTCAAGCTTCTCTCTTTGACATATTTCCGGACGAGAATACAGAAGAAGAAAAATATTCGATTCTCAGTGAGTTAAAAACCGTAGAACACGATTATCAAGTAATTGATAATGAGGATAAAATATCTGATTTAATAACTAAATTAGAAAATACGGAATATTTTGCTTTTGATACAGAAACTACCGGAATCGATCCGATATCGGCCGAATTGGTAGGAATGTCATTTGCATTACAAGAAAATAAGGCATTCTATGTTCCTATTCCCGTAGAGCGGGATAAAGCCACTCGAATTGTAAATAAATTTAAAAATGCATTAGAAAACACAAACTCATTAAAGATAGGTCAAAATATTAAATACGATTACATTGTATTGAGAAATTATGGAATCACTGTAAAAGGGAAATTCTTCGACACAATGGTAGCCCATTATTTATTGCAGCCCGAACAACGCCATAACATGGACTACCTGGCTGAAGTTTATCTCAAATACAAAACCATACACATTGAAGAACTTATCGGTCCTAAAGGAAAAAACCAGCTTTCAATGCGTCAAGTACCGATCGAAAAAATAAGTGAGTATGCCGCCGAAGATGCAGATATAACATTAAAACTAAAAAATGTCTTCGAAAAGGAATTAAAAAAAGAAGGTCTCGAACCCCTCTTCTACTCTATCGAAATGCCGTTAATACGAGTATTAGCAGAGATGGAAATCACCGGAGTCAGAGTCGATACTGAAGCTTTGCACCAATCCTCGATTCTGCTTACTGAAAAAGTTCTACAACTCGAACAGGAAATTTATCAATTGGCAGGAACTGAATTCAATGTCAGTTCGGCACGGCAAGTAGGAGAAGTTTTGTTCGAACGCCTTAAAATCGATGAAAAAGCAAAAAAAACAAAAACCGGGCAATATTCTACGACCGAAGAAATTTTGGAAAAACTCCGTTCCAAACATCCCATTGTAGGAAAAATATTAGAACAACGAGGAATAAAAAAACTTCTATCCACATACGTCAATGCTCTGCCTGAACTTATCAATCCCAAAACAGGAAAGATCCATACTTCATTTAATCAGACAGTAACAGCCACAGGACGATTAAGTTCAAGTAATCCCAATCTCCAGAATATACCCATCAGAGACAATGAAGGACGGGAAATACGTAGAGCTTTCATCCCCGATGACCGATGTCTGTTTTTCTCGGCAGACTACTCCCAGATCGAGTTGCGCATTATGGCCGATCTCAGCGAAGATCCCAATATGATAGAAGCTTTTACCTCAGGTAAAGACATTCATGCTGCTACAGCAGCCAAAATATACAAAATACCGATAGAAGAAGTAACACCCGATATGCGTAGAAAAGCGAAGACCGCCAACTTCGGAATCATTTACGGAATTTCCGTATTCGGACTTTCAGACAGGCTCAATATACCTCGATCTGAAGCCAAAGAACTGATAAACGGATATTTCGAGACATACCCCCATATAAAAGAATATATGGATAAAAGCATACAGATAGCTCGAGAAAAAGGGTATGTAGAAACAATCAGCGGACGCAAACGGATGCTACCCGATATAAATTCCAAGAACAGCATCGTACGCGGATATGCCGAACGAAATGCAATAAATGCTCCTATACAAGGAAGCGCTGCAGACATTATAAAGATCGCCATGGTCCGCATTTTCGAACGATTCGAAAAGAACGAGATAAAAGCCCGGATGATTCTTCAAGTACATGACGAACTCAATTTCAGTGTCCCCGAAAACGAAATAGAAATTGTTGAGCGTATCGTAAAAGAGGAAATGGAAAATGCATACCGACTAAAAGTTCCTTTAATAGCCGATTCTGGTATCGGGAAAAACTGGCTCGAAGCACACTAACGACAATACAAGCTGTCTCATCCCAATATTTTGAGACAGCTTGCTAATTTTTCCTGTATCTCATAAATCATCAAAGAAGGAAAAGCTGAAAAAGAAATACGACATATATGCCCTATATTTTCTCTCAAAAGAAAAATGAATACAGAATTCTACAATTTCCAGCCGGAAGTTTTCATTTGAATATTCCATAAACGGGCATATAATCGATCATTTTTCATAAGTTCCTCATGAGTACCTTGCTCCACAATCCGACCACTATCTAAAACAACAATCTTATCAGCATTTCGAATTGTTTTAAGACGATGAGCTATGACAATAACCGTACGTCCGGTTATCAACTTCGTAATAGCCCGTTGTACTTCCACCTCATTTTCAGGATCAAGAGAAGCTGTCGCCTCATCAAGAAGAACAATCTGAGCATCTTTCAGCATCGCCCGGGCGATACTTAACCTCTGCTTCTCCCCTCCGGAAAGGGTACATCCCCCCTCTCCGACCATCGTATCGTAACCTTTAGGCAACCGTATAATAAAATCATGACACTGAGCAGCCCGAGCAGCTTCGATAACTTCCTCATCCGTAGCATCGCCTTTACCGAAACGGATATTATTACGAATCGAATCCTGAAAAAGATATACATCCTGAAATACCATAGAAACATGGCGCATCAATGATTCAGGATCGAGAGAAGAAAGATCCGATCCATTCATTAAAACCCGTCCCGATGTAGGATCATAGAACCGTGCACACAATTTCATTAGCGTACTTTTCCCACTCCCCGATGGTCCGACAAGAGCCGTAAGAGCTCCTTTTTTCAATATAAGATCGATACCGTGCAATACCACTTTATCCTGATATGCAAAAGAAACATTCTGGAATTCAATATCTCCTCCTTCAGGAGCAATATCTTTACCTTTCATTTCCGGTTCTTGCATCAAGTCAAGTATACGGCCTCCTGCAATAGAGAAATAGCGAAATTCTGCAAAATTAGTCAATGCAGACGTAAGGGGGTCAAACACCCTAGAACCGACAACAAGAAAAAGAACAAATGTCGCTAATGACAAATCCCCACCTATAAGTAAATAAGCACCACAAAGAATCATCAATGTCAACCCAAAACGTATCAACGTAACCGATAACAATACAAAAGGCCCAAGTAACGCCTCCTGCCGAATACAAGCTCGACGTAAATCGGCAAAAGCATCACGTAAACGAGTAAAACGTTCTCCCAACAAATTATACGCTTTCATTACCCGAATACCTTGCAAATACTCTTCCAAACGATTTCCGGCATTGATTTTCGCCTCTATTTGCCGTCCGCTCAAACGTCGTTGAACCCCAGTACTTACCCAAAGTACCAATATAGCAAAAGGCAACGCGATAAACATAGCCAAAGACATCCGCCAATCTATCCACAACAATGACAAAAAAGCCAATACAGGCATTACTAAAGCACCCATTAATTGAGGTAAATGATGTGAAATCCCCGTCTCCGCCATAGTAAAGTCGGTAATCATCATAGAAGAAAGATCTCCCGGATCACGACGAGAAAGAAACCCTAACGATAATTTACGCAAATGCTCAGCCAAAGCAATACGCCCATCGGCACTCATAGTATAAGCTCCGCGAAAATTGGCACGATATGAAGCCCTCTCAGCAATTATCATTATGAAAACATAAGCAACAAGAATAAAGAACAATGTCCACAAACGGGAAATATCAAGAGAAGCTCCGCTTCCGTCAAAGGCATGAAATATAATATTTATAGCTTCAATAGATAAACAAAAAGGAATAATATTTACTAAATTGGCAAGGATCGTGAAACCAACAGGTTTCTTTAAACGTTCCGGTTGCCCGACAGTTATATTTTGTATCGCATTCATAATTCTTTATAAATTTATTTTTGAGCAATAATACACAAATCTTCTTTCCGACGTTCATACACAGAAATATCCGTAAAACCCGATCGGGAAAGTAAAGAACGAAGTTCTCTTACCGGATATATTATCATCCCGTCTATCCGACTCGTCCACATCGTATTAGACGGATCACTCATTTCACAGCAAATCAAGAAAACTCCATCTTTCTTCAGTACACGAGCTATTTCAGTAAATGACTGCAAAAGGTCACTCCAGAAATAAATCGTTTCAAATGCCGTAACTACATTGAACATTTCATTCTCGTACGGAAGTTTTTCTACACTTCCCTGCTCTATAAAGCATCGTTTTCCGAGTAAATCCCGGTTCTTTTTCCGCGCAAATTTCACACTTTCTTCACTAATGTCAATACCATAAACACTCCCTTCAGGACAACGTATCGACATCTCTGCAAGATTAGCTCCACCTCCACAGCCAACATCCAATAAAGACCATTCAGGAGACCATTTTAAATAAGACATACCCCATTTAGACAACGGTGCATGTCCTTTATTCATCCCTCGTAAAATAATCCGTCCCCAAAAACCTTCCGGTTTTCTCGTATTTTGAAGAATCTTATTAATAAAACTCTGTTTAAACATAAATATTTCCCCCTAATTATTTATTTCCGACATTGAGTTCCCAACGAAAAGCATCGGTATAAGCATCCCACATTTGCCGGTAAACACCGGACATCGAGGTGAGCTCCTTATGCGTACCGGTTTGCACTACTTTACCCTCTTTCAAAACAACGATTTGTTGTGCCGAAATAATAGAAGACAAGCGGTGAGCAATTACAATTACGGTTTTATCCTTGATAAGATGCTGCAGTGCCCGTTGCATCTTATACTCATTTTCTGGGTCTGCAAAAGCTGTTGCCTCATCCAGAACAAGGATAGGAGCATTTTTCAGAATTGCACGTGCCACACAAATGCGTTGAGATTCACCTCCTGAAAGATACACGCCTTTATCTCCTATACGAGTTTCATAGCCATTCGGGAGATTCATAATAAAATCGTGGCACTGAGCAGCTCGAGCAGCATCTTCTACCTGCTGATGTGTTGCACCAGGACAACCTACTGCAATGTTTTCATATAATGTATCATAAAAAAGAAACGTATCTTGAAAAACAAAAGAAACAAGATTCATTAATCGTTCATTCGCAATATCTCTCACATCCACACCTCCGATTCGGATATTTCCTTCCGCTACATCCCAGAAACGGGGTATCAGGCTTGCAACCGTACTTTTACCAGAACCTGACGGACCTACCAATGCTGTAATCTCTCCTTGCCGCGCAACAAACGATACATCACGTAAAGCCTCTGTACGTGTTGCTTGCTCACGATTCTCATAAGAAAAACCGACATGATCAAACTCAATATCATAAGAAACAGGATTTTTTGCAACAACCGGCTCTGGAATCGGATTTTCGTCAAATATCCGGTCGATACGTTTCACCCCCTCATCGATTTCCCTTGTTCCGCCACCTAAAAACATCAGTTTATAAACAGGAGACGTAACTCCGGGTCCCATCACAATAAAAAAAAGCCATACAGCAGCCAACGCCAGATTTCCAGAATTTCCCTGCATCAGTAATAAACCTACAGGAAGAACAAGCGTAACAATAGAATTAAGCAATACTGTAAACAAAACAAAACCTCGTTCATAAGTATCACAAACTTTTAATGCCCACTTTTTATATCCCAATATTTCTTTATGAAATTGACGGAAAGAATGCACACTTTGTCCAAATATTTTCACAACAGGCATACCCCGGACATATTGCACTGCCGAAGCACTCATTCTCTCTTGTGTATCGAAATAAGTCGCAGTAAACTCACGAGCTTTCTTCCCCATAAAATTAACATATTGCAGACCTATACTCATTATTATACATGCCAGACAAACAGCAGCAAACCATCCGTTAAGCGAAAAAAAGATAATGAACATAAATACTACGGTAGCCACCACATTCACCAAATCAGGTATAGTATGCGCGATAAAGGTCTCTATCTTTTCGATATTCTGTTCCATCGTTTTTTTTATTGCTCCCGTAGAAGATCCGTTCAAAAAACCTAAAGATAACCGTCCTATATGTTCAGACAATCTCACACGTAATCCGTATAATATACGGAAAGCAGCGACATGCGAGGCCATAAGTGCAACATAAAGCAGCAACAACCCGAAAACCAACCCGGCAAAAGCGGTCCAACCCCAATGTATGAGAAACGAACCATCTACCATATCAAGATCTCCCGCATTTACCAAAAGTTCATTCAGAACTTCATACACCGCCCAATAAGGAGTCAACATACAAAGAGCACTACCGGCAGACAATGCTCCGGATAAGATTAACAACCCTTTCCGCTGACCCGCAATTTGGAAAAGACGACTTAAACCCTCTTTCTTTTTCATCTCTGTCATAAGTATCTGTTCTTAATTTATTTTTTTGCAATACCTTGATTTGCAACCGCATCTTGCATTTGTTTTATTTTTTCCGGATCACCTAAATAATAATCGCGAACAAAATTTAAAGACTCGTCAAACTCAAATACATAAGGCATAGCCGTTGGAATATTTAAATTTGCAATATCCGTATCCGATATACCTTTCAAATATTTAACAATACCTCTTAAACTATTTCCATGGGCAACGACCAGAATGTTATCAACAACTGTCAAACGAGGAAATATTTCGCATTCCCAATAGGGAATAACCCTCATTATAGCATCTTTCAAAGATTCCGTTCGCGGCAAATCGCAAAGAGGAACATGGGAATATCTCACATCATTGATCGGACTCTCAGGATCACTATCCTTTAACGGCATCGGTGCTACATCATAACTTCGACGCCATATATGCACCTGTTCATTCCCATAACGAGCAGCAGTCTCACTTTTATTCAAGCCTTGGAGAGCACCATAATGCTTCTCATTAAGCCTCCATGACTTAAAGACCGGTATCCAATCCTCATTCATCCTGTCAAGGACACAATTCAAAGTTTTTACTGCTCTCTTCAAATAAGAGACATAAGCTATTTGAAAAGAAATACCGGCTTCGTTCAAAAGATTTCCAGCTTCATAAGCCTCCTTAATACCTTTATCGCTTAAATCCACATCCGTCCATCCGGTAAAACGGTTCTCCTTATTCCAAAGGCTCTCTCCATGACGTAACAATACGATTTTTTTCATTTTACTTTTAAGTTTTAGAGCCTGTTTAAATTTTACTCGGGTCAGTTTTGAGAATTTCTTTCGAGGATATTTTTCTGTTTCTATAAGGAAGATAGTGGGCTATCTAATGAGTGAAAACAGGGGAAAAAACCGGAAGAAAACGCAAAATGATCTGACAGTATTTCCTTATTGGAAAATTTAGACGTATAAATGTACGACGGGCTCTTAAGCCTGTTTAAATAAAAACCATTTATTACGATCAAAAAACAAGAAAAATACTTTTACAAAATTCAAACCAGCCACATTAAATATTTATAATTTATTTATCCTCGATACGGTATCCTAACATAGAACTGAACTTACAACTAAAACGAGGAAACAATCCCAATACCATTCCCATACCCCAGCGATGCGGGAAATGTCTTTGATATACTCCTTGATCAATAAGCCGCAAACGAGACTCCCACTGCTCGACGAGGTGTCCATCGCTAATACCAGAGCGGATCTGCACCTTATGCCCTTTAAGAGAATCCGGTTTCACGTGAAACTTATACATCATACTCCCACATACATCAAACCAGATTTCTCCCCCTGAAAAGCGTTCTGCTAAATTATGCAGCACCGAACGCACCTGATCTTCATAAAAATACATCAATACCCCTTCTATTACAAAAATAAAAGAACTTTCAGGGTGTTCCTCTTTCAACTCGTCCATCCACTTCGTTTCTAATAACGAAGCCGCGATATACTTATCGAAATCCGATTCCGGTATCAACTTTCTACGCAAATCGATCACTTCCGGTAAATCCAATTCATAAAACAAGACACCATCATACTCTTTCAACCGTTGATACCGAGTATCCAATCCGCATCCCACATTCACAACAACCGGCTTTATTTCATTGATAATAAAACGCCGTACGGCATCATCAAAATACCTGCCTCTTACGACACAACCGATTTCACTCAACTTTGCACCGTCAAACCTTGAATAATCATATTCCATACTCTCCATCAATTGTTCAGCCAACTCATCTTTCAGAACAGCATCTTTTCTCCTACTCTCTTTAGCCCTCATGTAAAGTGGTATAAGAAGAGTCTCCGCCACAATGTTTTCAAACTCGATTTTCTTTTCCATATCTTTCTTTTCTCAACAATTAAAAACGAACATTATTCAATTTCATTCAAAAAAAAGAGAGCCTACCCCTTCATAAGCTCTCTCCAACCTGTAACACAAAAAATCATATATTCCGTTATTATCTTTTCCGTTTCATCCGGTGTTCTCCTGTGAACGATCAACTCCTCCAACATCGTAAACATCCAAACAGTATGCAAACGTATCGTAAAGTCCGAAACATCAATATTCAAATCCGGGTGTTTCCGCTTCATCTTCAAAAAATAATCTTTTACCAGCATAGTCGAACGATCCGAGAAATCTTCTTTAAATCTCTCCAACGAAGTACCTTGAGACCTGAACAAAAGCAAAAACAACAAACCTCTGTACTTATTGACAATAGAAACATACTCATCTATAACAGACCGGAGATAATCATTCGTGAACATTTCCAGTATATCCGCACCCCTCTTCCCATGATGCTCGTCGAGCATTTCATAAAAACAATTCACTACAGGACGCACTATTTCATGAAAAATATCGTCTTTACTATCATAATAATTATAAATATTACTCAACCCCACATGGGCAGCTTCCGCAATTTTACGCATAGGAACTTTCGCATACCCTTTTGCATAAAACAACGGTGTCGCTGCGGCCAATATATTCTTCCTCACATATTCTTTTTCTATTTGCATAAGTTCGATCTGATTTAACAGAACAAAATTAAAAAGCCAACATGTATATATCAATACCCAAAAATCGGTATTTATTATCATAAAACCACCATTACGAAAAGTAAGCAAAAAATCCTCCAACAATAACAAAAAGTACACATTATCTTCCGGCATTACCGGTATTTTTGTAACATAAAATAAACTTGTAAATTTCCTATATCATGAAAGATCGAAAACATATAATCAGAACAGGCATTATCACCCTGACATTTATCTTTGCAATCTCATCAAAAGCCCAAGTACCGGCCTTCACCTCAGCAGAAGGATTCGGAAAATTTGCAACCGGAGGACGCGGCGGGCAAGTAGTTTTCGTCACGACAACCGAGGATTACGCTACAGGAGAAACACCGATAGAAGGCTCTCTTCGATGGGCTCTCACTCAATATCCGGAAGAACCTATCACCGTTATTTTCAGAACTTCAGGAATCATAAAATTAAAAGAAGAGCTGAAGTGTGCTCGAAACGGTTATACTTTAGCCGGACAAACTGCACCCGGAGATGGCATCTGCATACGGGGAGCAAAAGTCAATCTCGGAGGGTCAAAAAATGTCATTATACGTCATCTTCGTTTTCGAATAGGTCTAAAAGATGACGGCACACATACCGACGGAGGATCAATCGGAATTGAGAACTGCGAAGATGTCATTGTAGATCACTGCACTTTCGGATGGTCTTGTGAAGAAAATATGACAATGTACGATAATAAACGCACTACGGTACAATGGTGCATTATACACGAAGGTCTATATTCTGCAGGACATATCAAAGGGGCTCGCAGTTATGCCACTCAATGGGGAGGGGACTTCTCTTCTTACCATCATAACCTGCTCGCCCACTGCCATAATCGCATGCCGCGTTTTAACGGTGCACGAGACGATCGCGAAACAAATGATTACAAAATTCTTACAGACTATGTCAACAATATCATCTATAACTGGGGAAAAGCAAATTCTTGTTACGGAGGAGACATAACAAAAGGTGAAAAGAACGAAATCAACATGGTAGGCAACTACTATAAACCGGGACTTGCACGTCCTGCAAAAAGCAAATCTTATTTTGTACAAGCCTCTTACGGAGGGGATTCATATCGTAAAGTAGGTCAATGGTATGCCTCTGGAAATATAATGGAAGGGAATGATAGTTTCACGACCGATAATGCCTTAGGAATCGATAAAAGCGCCTATCCGACAGACCTTCAGGAACAAGTCATTGTAGAAACACCATTTGAAATAAAAACTCCTTACCAAATAAAAACAGAAACAGCTTCCGAAGCCTTTAAGAGTGTATTGGCAAAAGCCGGAGCTTATCCCTTAGACGAGGTAGATAGACGTATTATAGATGAAACTGAAAATGGAACGGCATCGGGATATGGGACATCAGAATTCGAATCGGAAACCAAAACAAGTCGTTATTACCAAAAAACATTAGGAATTATCGATGACCCGGTAGCCGTCGGAGGATATCCCGAATATAGCACCTATGGTAATATAACAGACAACGACAACGATGGAATGGATGATATATGGGAAACTGAAAACGGACTGAACCCTGAAGATACTTCAGATCGAAATAAAATCACCGACAGCGGATATACAGCATTAGAAGCTTACCTAGCCCATTTGGCTGGAGAATATATCCCCTTAGATTTTACAGAAGGAATAGTATCCTCTTTTAAAAACGAGACATTAACTATTTTCCCTAATCCGACAAGCGACCGTCTTTTTATCGGAACAGAACGAAAGCTCGAAGAGGCCAGAATTTATTCTTCGGAAGGGAAACTAATATCTGTTTTACCATTATATCAATGTGCCATTGTAGATGTTTCTCATCTTCCCGCAGGAAATTATCTAATGATCCTTATCGACTCAGAAAAAGAACAAAATAGTGTTCGGTTTATAAAGAAATAAATATACCGATTAAGAGCTTATCCAAATTTTGCTCAGGTCAGTTTTGAGAGTTTCTCTCGAGAATGTTTTTCTACTTTTACGAGAAAGATAGCCTGCTATCTGGCGAGGGAAAATGGGAAAACAGACCGGAAGAAAATGCAAAAATGATCGGATACAGTTTTCTTATTGGAAAATTTAGACGTACAAATGTACGACTGGCTCTTTAGATAGGAGGCTCTTTACCGGCAGTAATATACGCAGAAACAATATAATCATGCCCCGAAGCATTTTGATAAATATGCAATTCGAAACGAGCGGCAACAGCTGCCACATGTTCCATAATTTCGGCCTGTATAGATTCATAGCTTACCCAATTCTTATTCGCAGAAAAACAGTATATTTCAAAAGGTATGCCATTCTCGGTCGGTTCTAATAATCGAGTCATTAATGTCAAATCCCCATTAACAAAAGGATGCTTACGCAAATACATAGCCACATAAGCCCTGAATAATCCCAAATTGGTTTCTATCGTTCCATTTACCAAGCCATTACTATTATCAGTATTCTCTACTTTCCCGGCAGCCTGTTCTGCCTGTTTCTCCTCAATATACGATTTTAAGAAATCTACGCTCTTTAAAGACTCCAATAACTCCGGAGTACAAACTTTTATAGATGTCACATCTATCGTAAAATCGCGCATTATCCGGCGTCCGCCAGATTCCGCCATTCCCCTCCAATTCTGCAATGTTCCCGAAATCAATGAATAAGGAGGAACTGTAACAATCGTATTATCAAAATTTTGAACTTTTACAGTATTCAAAGTTATATCGATAACGATACCATTCAACATACCTCCCGGCATCACGATCCAATCCCCTTTGCGAACAATATCATTTTGAGCCAATTGCACTCCGGCGACAAATCCCAAAATACTATCTTTAAAAACGAGCATCAATACTGCAGCAAAAGCTCCCAATCCGGTAATCAACTTCATCGGAGAACGTTGCACCAAAATAGAAATGACAATAATAACTCCTAAGCCTATCAAAATACCTTTTACCAGCTGTATGAGCCCTTTTAAAGGCCGATCCTTCATAGCATCCGAACTTGAAAATATTCGCCACAAAGCAGACAAAAAGGTATTGATATACACTAAAAAAGCAATTACCAAATAAATCCAACAAAAACGCTCTACCCATCCGATAAGCGACCTGTAATCGTCATATACCAAAGGTAACAAAGACAGCATAATCAAAGGTGGTAAGACATGCGCTACACCGGAAAAGACCTTACGATCTACCAAGACCCTAAGAATCTCATTTTTACTTTTACCTAATATTTTCAGAAAAACGTAATGAAGGACATATCGTAATATCCAAGCTACAGCCCAAGCAAACAATGCTATCAGAACTGTATATATAATACCTTCCATTTCATCTACTCTTCCGGTCTCCATACCCAGGTCTCTCAAAATCGACTTTATCCACTCCAAAAGCGCACCGGCGAACTTATACGATTTGTCATCCATAATCATAAACATTTTATCATGATAGTAACAAAAAGAGACAAGTACAAGTTCAACAAAAAGCTAAAGACAGAGCTCAAAACATCGTTTTCGAACGAACAAGCTCGTTTCTATTCGCATATACCAAAAGAATGGTTATCTTTGCAGGTCAAAAGAACAACTGTTATTTCCGGTATTAACTTACCGGAATTGTTTCAGCAAACAAGACAATATTTTCGAAAATAATTCAACAAAATAAACTATGGCATTACAATGTGGTATCGTCGGCTTGCCTAATGTCGGCAAATCAACCCTCTTCAATTGTTTATCCAATGCAAAAGCCCAATCGGCAAACTTTCCGTTTTGTACGATAGAACCGAATGTCGGAGTAATTACCGTTCCGGATGAACGCCTTAATAAATTAGCAGAACTCGTTCATCCTCAACGCATAGTCCCTACTACGGTAGAAATCGTGGATATTGCCGGATTAGTAAAAGGTGCTAGTAAAGGAGAAGGATTAGGGAACAAATTTCTTGCCAATATACGCGAAACAGATGCAATTTTACATGTATTACGCTGTTTCGATGATGACAACATAACTCATGTAGATGGTTCTGTCGATCCCGTACGCGACAAAGAAATCATCGACTACGAACTGCAATTGAAAGATCTGGAGACGATAGAAAGCCGGATATCTAAAGTTCAAAAACAAGCACAAACCGGAGGTGACAAAAATGCAAAGCTCGCCTACGATGTATTAAGTAAATATAAAGAAGCTCTGGAACAAGGAAAGTCTGCCCGTACCGTTAGTTTTGAAACTAAAGACGAACAGAAAATAGCACGAGAGCTATTCCTCCTTACCAGTAAACCGGTCATGTATATTTGCAACGTTGACGAGAAGAGCGCTTTAAACGGGAACAAATATGTAGAACAAGTACGGGAAGCGGTAAAAGATGAAGATGCGGAAATATTGATCGTTGCGGCCAAAATAGAATCTGAAATTGCAGAATTCGAAACATACGAAGAACGTCAGATGTTTTTAGAGGAAATCGGATTGAAAGAATCGGGTGTCTCCCGACTGATTCGTGCAGCATACAGTCTTCTAAACCTCGAAACATATTTTACTGCCGGAGTGCAGGAAGTCCGGGCATGGACCTATCTTAAAGGCAGTAAAGCTCCTCAATGTGCAGGTGTCATTCACACCGATTTCGAAAAAGGTTTTATCCGGGCAGAAGTCATCAAATATAACGACTATATACAATACGGATCTGAGACAGCCTGTAAAGAAGCCGGAAAAATGAACGTAGAAGGAAAAGATTATATCGTACAAGACGGAGATATCATGCATTTCCGGTTTAATGTATAAAGACATTCGATTTAAATGAGAAATATACAATCAGTTTGCGTATATTGTGCATCAAGCTCCAAAGTGGATGCAATCTATTTCGAAACGGCAAAGCAATTAGGAAAACTTATTGCCCAGAATAATTTGCGTTGCATATACGGAGCAGGAAATCAAGGCCTCATGGGAACAATCGCAGACAGTGTATTAGATGCCGGAGGAAAAGTAACCGGTATTATTCCGCGCTTCATGTACGAAGAAGGATGGCACTACGAACGCTTACAAGATATAGAAATCACAAATTCTATGCATGAGCGAAAAGAGCGTATGGCTTCTTTGTCCGATGCTGTCATAGCACTACCCGGAGGATGCGGAACATTGGAGGAGTTATTAGAGATCATTACTTGGAAACAATTAGGATTATACCTCAATCCGATAGTAATCCTTAACACGGCCGGTTACTATGATCCGTTACTCGCTCTGCTGGAAAAAGCCGTTGAACAAAATTTCATGCATACAGAACATAAAAAAATGTGGGTAGTAACCACCACTCCCCAAGATGCAATAGAAGCTCTGTATTCTGCACCCGATTGGAACGGAAGCGTACGTAAATTTGCAGCCATATAACAGCATAAATGCCAAGTGACAGCACACATATCGCCCCTGTAATAACAACGGACACCCTCACTCCCATTCTGTCCGACAGTAACAGAATTATTTCCGATTCATTACAGGTTGCACATCCTGAGTGGTACTTACATTATAAAAAAGATTCCGTCAAGTTCACCCCACAATACACAGAAAGCTTGTCGGCATACTGTTCTGCTCCGATCGCCAATCCTCTAACCGACTATAAAGAAGCCGCACTTGTTATTCCCGAAGGTTTCGAAGGAATACAAAAAAACGAAAATCCGTCTCAAAATGATGGAATATTTTTGATTTTACTCTGTTGTTTCATTCTGGTAGCAACATCTTTTCGACGAGGAATAAAACTCTTTTCTCAGCCTTTTTCCATATCAAAAAATAATCGAAACCTTACCGAAATGGCAGATAGTTCTACAATTATCGAATCACGGTTACGATTCATTTTGCTCGCTCAGACATTCGCAATGGAAGGCATTGCGTTTACGTTTTTAATTCATTATCTAAAACCAGAATTAACCTACATCGGATATTCCAAAGAAATACTCTGTACCACAGTTTTAGCGATCTTATACTACAATCTCCAACAATCGGCATATCGCATTTTAGGTTCTATTTTCACAGAACCGGGTGTCACAAAACAATGGATAGACAATCATGCATCTATCAACTTATTATTAGGAATAGTCCTATTCCCTGTCATTTTTTGCATGATCTATCTCTCTGGTTTTCTGAATATCGGGCTTTTATTAGTTACAATATCTTACATTTTATCCCGAATTATTTTTATTTATAAAGGGATTAAGATTTTTTTGAGAGATGTTTATGGAATTCTATACTTTATTTTGTACCTTTGCGCCCTTGAAATCATGCCTTTATTTCTAATTTACAAAGGTGTGATTTTGATTTACCAATTTGTAGAATTTAAAATACTAACATTTTGAAAGTCAAGAAAGTACTCGTTTCTCAGCCAAAGCCTGCTTCTGAGAAATCTCCGTATTTCGACATTGCAGAAAAATACGGTGTAAATATTGAGTTTCGTCCTTTCATTAAGGTAGAAGAAATAACCCCAAAAGAATTCAGACAGCAAAAAATTTCTATTCTGGATTACACGGCTATCATTTTCACGGCAAGAACAGCAATCGACCATTTTTTCAAGTTATGCGAAGGACTGCGGGTAACGATTCCGGAAACAATGAAATATTTTTGTGTAACAGAGTCGGTAGCTCTCTATCTGCAAAAATATATTGTTTACAGAAAAAGAAAAATCTTTTTTGGAAATACGGGAAAATTGGACGATCTTGTTCCAGCCTTAATAAAACATTCAGGTGAAAAATTTCTCTTTCCGGTATCAGATGTCAATAACGGCGAATATCCGTTACTTGACAAAAACAAAATCGATTATACAAAAGCGGTAATGTACCGTACGGTAAGTAATGATTTTGCTCCCGAAGAAAAATTCGATTATGACATGCTGATCTTCTTTAGCCCTTCAGGAATCAATTCATTACTGAAAAACTTCCCGAATTTCGAGCAACAAGATATCAAAATCGGATGTTTTGGACCGACAACGGCCAAAGCAGTAAGAGATGCAGGACTCAGACTCGACATCGAAGCTCCTCGTCCGGAAGCCCCGTCGATGACAGCCGCATTGGAACTTTTCTTTAAAGAACAAAACAAATCGTCTAAGAAATAATACTTCCTATTCTTTTTGAGTTTGCAAAAACCGGCTATCCTGCGGGCGAACAAACTTAAAATGAAAATATGTTATAAAATAAAACGCCTCCCTCTTTATTCATTAAGGATTAAAGGGGGAGGCGTTTTTCCGAGTATATACAAATCAATTTCCCAACCGAAAATCGCTTACACTGCTTTGTTCTAAAGAAATATCCTCAAAAAAACTGACACTCCCCTCGCCCTGCGGACATTGATTACAAATACCTACCCACAACTCTTGAGGATAATCGTTTTTATACAAACGAGCCAACTGCCATGTTTTCTTATCTGTCGAATAATAGCTGGCTATCGTATGCGTATCAGAAGATATTTTCAGATACACCGAAGGTTCGGTTATCTCTTCATGATTATTATCGTCCGAGGTCCCTCTGGTGCGTACGGTTACAATACGATGTTTACCCCGTTCATCCTGCTCGAATGCAAACTTCTGCCATATCGTATCATTAACAAAAACGAACAAATCTGCAGCATTATAAGTATCCGTAGCAGTAAATTGAGGAGAAACTTTAGCAATAAAAGTAAAAGGTCGGGCATTATCGACTTGAGTCAATAAAAGCGGAGCGGTCTTATTAGATAATTTTCCGTCATTCGGATCGCAAAAAAAGTCTCGCTTCCCTCCGCACCTGAATTCCAATATTCCGTTATCTTTAATCCGAACCAAAGTATCAGCACCGTTCACAGCTTTAGTAAATACGACATTACCCAATTTAATACTACAATCCGTTCCTTTCAGTTCATCAGTTTGATCAATCGTAGATAAACTATCCTTGTCTGTAGTTTTTTGAGGATTATGGTGCGATTCACAACTGCTCACGCACAAACTTATACCTAATAAAGTCCAATAAATAAATGTTTTATTCATAATTTCATCTGTTTTATAAGTATTTTTGTACAGCAAAATTAGTCACTCTATTTCGACAAGACAATAGTCAAAATTAACCAATTTATGCCAAATCATCAGGAACAAGAATTGAGGTCACTGCTCACCGAGCAAGATTTTGGGACAACAACATGGGAATATGAAATTCTTGAAAACAAAAAAATGCAAGTCCGCTCATTTGTCCAAATAGACAATGGGATCGCCGTACTGTCAGATTTACGAAAAAACACGAGCTATATTTATGCCGGAAATTTCGGTCAAAATATCGGGATCTCTCAAAACGGTCTAATTATCGACTCTGCTTTTGAAGATGAAATATTCAACTGCATCCCCGCTGACGATTTGATCGAACGACACGTTTTAGAATTACGTTATTTTCATTTTCAACGTGCAAATGAAATCAGAGAAAGGAAAAACTATAACACGATATGCCTCATTCACTTTCAATTACAAAATGGCAATACGATTCCGGTTCTGCACCGTTCTTATTATTTAGAAAGTTTGCCTAACGGTAGCATTTGGCTATCACTTTGCACATACACACCTTATATAGAGACCCCGACTTTGACATCAGGACAAATTATCAACAACACGAATGGCAAAGCAGTGCAGCAAAAAGAATATCAACTATACGACAACTTGTTACTAAGCCCTCGTGAAAAAGAAGTCCTGATGCTATTGGCAAAAGGACACAGCAGCAAACAAGTCGCAGACATCCTGAATATCTCTACAAACACGGTTTACCGACATCGACAAAATATTCTTTCTGCCCTACAAGTCTCCAATACAGCAGCAGCGATTCAAGTAGGATTTAGATTGAATATCATATAAATACGATTAAAATACACGACAAATCATAATATCCTCCGCAAAATGGAATTCAATATCGATATTGCACAGATTCCATTAATGAACATTCTTGTATCCAAAAATTCCGTACCGATACTTTACTAATTAAATCCAGCTATTTTTGCTATCTTTGTACCATATTTTTCGCTTTCTAATTGGTATCGAATGGCAAACTTCAAACTAACACAGGCAGAACGACTTTGCGGAAAAAAACGGATAGATGCCCTTTTTACATCAGGAAATTCATTCATCGTCTATCCCTACCGGATAGTATATCGACCTGTTCCCGATACAGATAGTGTCCCCGTATCTATGTTTGTCAGCATCCCTAAAAAGAGATTTAAAAGAGCGGTAAAACGGAATCTTATCCGAAGACGAATAAAAGAAGCTTATCGAAAAAATAAGCACATTCTTACCGATACGTTTCAGAATCAAAAAATAACTTTGGATATGGCAATTCTTTATTTAGATAAAGAAATTCTTGATTATCAAACATTAGAAAAAAAACTAAAAGATCTACTTCAGAAATTAAAAGAAACAGTATGTAAAGAAACTTATGAAAAAAATCTCCCAAAGCCGAATGATTCATGAAAAGAATTTTATCTTTACTGCTATTGATACCTGTCTATTTTTATCGGGCATGCATTACTCCTCTCAAACCTCAGACCTGCAGGTTTGTTCCTACATGCTCGGAATACGCAATCGAAGCCATTCGCAAACACGGCCCATTTAAAGGCCTATGGCTGGCAATAAAAAGAATTTGCCGTTGTCACCCTTGGGGAGGAAGCGGTTATGATCCCGTACCTTAAACATAATGATATGACTTATTACAACCTGCATACACATGATCTTTCCCCTTCAACCGATCGAAAACTAAGTATATGCAATCTACCTTATAAAAAACGCTTTATCTCTCCAGATACATACCCAGGGGTCTATTTCTCTGCAGGCATACATCCTTGGCATATAGCCTCGACAGACCCAATGTCGCTGACATTGCAGTTATCCCGAATAGCAGAATCTCCACAACTTCTTGCAATCGGGGAATGCGGACTTGATAAATTGACAGATACCCCGATGGATATTCAAGAAACCATCTTTAAACAACAAATAGAAATTGCCGAGAGCAGCAAAAAACCGATGATTATCCATTGCGTAAAGGCTTTCAATGAACTGATAAAACTTCGAAAAGAAACCGCAGCCCGTCAAGAATGGATTATTCATGGATTCAGAGGGAAACCTCAGTTAGCGGCAGAACTCATTCAACATGGTTTCAGAATTTCGATCGGATACAAGTTCAATCCCGAAACGGCCGAAACAATACCATTACATCGATTATTCCTCGAAACCGACGATAGCAATAATACCGATATCGAAACCATTTACCGGCAAATTGCCGAAATACGACAAATTCCGGAAAACGAGCTCATCATATCAATCGGTACGAGCTTTTCCGAACTTTTCGGTTTATCCCGGTAAGAAAAAATATATAATAAAACTTTTGATTCTGCCATACACTCCGTTTTTTGTTTTTAATATGTATCTTTGCCCTGAAGCAACAATTATTAAACCGCATTAGGATAAATCATAATATAGTCAAAAAATGAATTTCGTAGAAGAACTAAAATGGCGGGGCATGATTCACGACATAATGCCCGGTACAGAAGAACAATTACAGAAAGAAATGACGACTGCATATGTAGGCATAGACCCGACTGCAGATTCTTTACACATCGGACACCTTGTAAGTGTCATGATGTTGAAACATTTCCAAAGAGCCGGACACAAGCCTATCGCATTGGTCGGTGGAGCTACCGGAATGATCGGAGATCCCTCTATGAAGTCCCAAGAACGCAATCTACTGGATGAAAAAACATTACGCCACAATCAAGAAGCGATCAAGAAACAACTCTCTAAATTTTTAGATTTCGAGTCGGATGCTCCCAACGCTGCAGAGTTGGTCAATAATTACGACTGGATGAAAAATTTTTCGTTTCTGGAATTTATCCGGGATGTAGGAAAATACATCACCGTCAATTACATGATGAGCAAAGACTCCGTAAAAAGACGTCTTGCCGGAGAAGGTAGCAACGGTCTGTCATTCACAGAATTCTCATACCAATTGGTACAAGGATACGACTTCACTTACTTGTACAAAACAAAAAATTGCAAATTACAAATGGGAGGTTCTGACCAATGGGGAAATATCACTACCGGAACAGAATTAATTCGCCGAACAACCGGAGGCGAAGCCTTCGCCCTCACCTGTCCTTTAATTACTAAAGCCGATGGAGGGAAATTCGGAAAAACAGAATCCGGAAATGTGTGGCTCGACCCACGTTACACATCTCCATACAAATTTTATCAATTCTGGTTGAATGTAAGCGATACTGATGCCGAACGCTATATCAAAATATTCACAGCGCTCAGCAAAGAAGAAATAGACGCTCTTATAGAAGAACAACATGCAGCACCGCATTTACGTCCCGTACAAAAACGGTTGGCAAAAGAAATTACAATAATGATACACTCGCTGGAAGATTATGAAGCTGCCGTAGAAGCTTCGAATATTCTTTTCGGCAATTCGACATCGGAACAACTGAAAAAACTCGATGAAGACACTCTTTTGGCTGTATTTGAAGGTGTACCGCAGTTCGAAATCTCTAAAAACGAACTTATACAGGGAATCAAAGCTGTTGATCTTTTGACCGAAAAAGCTGCAGTCTTCCCCTCAAAAGGAGAGATGCGTAAAACGACTCAAGGCGGAGGAGTATCTGTCAACAAAGAAAAACTTCCCCAATTCGACAAAGAAATATCCGAAAAAGACCTATTGAACGGAAAATATATTCTGGTACAAAAAGGTAAAAAGAACTATTTCTTAATTATTGCAAAATAAAAAGTAAAGAATTTTGTCAATAAAAATCTTTACGCTATCTTTGCATCGCTTTTGAGATAGACTCAAAACACAGGATTGTCTCATGGTGTAATGGTAGCACTGCAGTTTTTGGTTCTGCCTGTCTAGGTTCGAATCCTGGTGAGACAACAATAGTCCAACAACCAATCAAAGAAAAGCCCTAAGAAACAATATCTTAGGGCTTTCTTATTTTCTGAGAGCCCCAAATAGAGCCCAAAAGGATAATACTATATGACACCTCGTGATACTATTATAATATACGATATAATATCACTATTATAAAGTAATAACGATACATCAGACTATTACTTTGTTCTCTCTCACTGCAAGAGAAGCAAGAAGTCTTGCTTTCTTATATTCTTTGAAGTTGTAGGACTACTTGTCTTATAATCATTAGATTATAATGTATAATAAATTTGGATTATTCTTAAATATTTCCTTTCTTTGTTATAATAATATTTATGTCGTTATGGATTCAAGCAATAAAATAGGATTTGACATTATCGGAAAGGTAAAGCGAATAAAGTTATATAAAAGCCAAGTATTATTACCTGTTTTTGAAGCAATTGTAAATTCTATTCATTCTATTCAAAGATTGAAGAAAAAGAATGGAATTATTAATGTTAGTTTTGAAAGAGATAATTCATTGGGAGATTTATTTGAAGAGGGAATTAATTTAAATCCTATTAAAAATTTTATTATAGAAGATAATGGTGAAGGCTTTAATGACATAAATCTAACCTCTTTTAAAAATGCTAATTCTTCACTCAAATTAGAGATTGGAGGACAAGGAGTTGGACGTTTTTTATGGCTAAAAACGTTTAAAAACATACACATTAATAGTATTTATAATGACAATGAAACATTTTATAAAAGAGAATTTGATTTTAAATTAATAGAAAACGGTATAGATAATTTTTCTGAAACTCATATTAATCATCAAACACAAGGAAAGACAACTATAAAACTTGAGAAATTACTTGAAGATTATAAAGATGGAATGCCAAGAACCATTGAGGATATTGGAGAAAAAATACTATCTCATATATTAACCTATTTAATGAGTGAAGGATGTCCCATTATTAAGGTAATGGATGTTGACAATAAAAAGGAAATTATCTTAAATGATTTATATAAGAAAGAAATTGAATTTTTTGATTCCATAGATTTTGAAATCAAAAAGTATTGTTTTTCAATAGATTTATACAAAGCTTCCAAAATAGCTAAAACTCATGAACTGAATTATTGTGCAGATAATCGAGTGGTCTATAAAAAGCCATTGAGTAAAGAAATTCCAGAACTTAATAGAATTATAAAATATAATGATAAAGAGTTCTATCTTCAAGCATATTTAAAAGGAGAATACTTCAATCAAATAGTAGATGAAACAAGAACAACACTGCTTTTCCCTCATATAAATGCAGAAGAGGAAGGCGACAACCTATTTTCTGATATAATAACAGAAAAAGATTTGAATAATCTAGTTTTTAATAAGATTGCAGAAGGAATAGATATATACCTTAAAGAAATTAGAGATAATAAACTTGAAAGAATAAAAGAGTTTATCTATAAAAAAGCTCCACAATATAGATTATTATTTAAGTACAAAAAACAAAGACTTGAACAATTACCAATATTATCAGAAGAAAAATTAGAACTTGAATTATTTAAAATACAACACGAACTAGAGGTTGATACTAAGAAAGAAGGGCGTAAAATATTTAAATCAATAAAAACAATCAAAGATTACGAAGAATATCAAGATAGATATAACTCATATATTGAAAAAGTCATAGATGTTGGCAATACAAATTTATCAAAATATATTATACATCGTAAAACAATTATTGATATCCTTTCTAAAAATCTTAAACCAGATAACATCGGTAAATTTGCTCTTGAGAATACGATTCATCGACTAATATTTCCGCTGAAAGCAACTTCTGATGATTTAAATTATGAAGATCATAATTTGTGGTTAATTGATGAAAGATTGTCTTATCATTCTTACATAGCTTCTGACAAACCATTTTCTAAAATGGATATTATTGATAGTACTAGTATTGATAGACCTGATATAGTTGCATTCAATGATTTTTTTGATAATCGATTTGCTTTATCTGAGAGTCAAAACAATCCATTTCCATCAGTAGTGATAGTAGAATTTAAGCGGCCTATGAGAAATGAATATTCACAAGATGAAAAAAACCCGATTGAACAAGTATTAAGTTATATAAAGGAAATTAGAAGTGATAAAAAACATTTGAAGAATCAACGTAATTTTCTCAATATGCAAAATGTACCTTTTTATTGTTATATCATATGTGACTTAACTGAAAAAATGAGAGAGTTTGTTGATAATTATGATTTCAATCAGACTAACGATGGATTAGGATACTTTGGTTATCATAAAAATCAAAAAGCATATATTGAGATAATTTCTTACGATAAACTAATTCAAGATGCAGAAAAACGAAATAAAATCTTATTTGATAAATTATGTTTACCTACAATTTAATATGATAATTATCAGTTGCGCCCAATATAGAGCCCAATATTAAGACTACTTATGAAGTCTTATGATACTTATCGCTATTAATAATCAATAATGATAATATAAATGAATATACCAATAAGTATCAGAAAGATGCTACTCAGGGCGAGATTTGAAGGACTGGTGAGACAACAATAGAAAGCGATTTGATTTTGAATCAAATCGCTTTTTCTATTTTGTTCACAACCCTTATACAATTCAACAACAAAAAGTAAAATAAAAAAGCCGGTATGATATGTACCGACTTTCTGCTCTTCAGGTAGGACTTGAACCTACGACCCTCTGATTAACAGTCAGATGCTCTAACCGACTGAGCTACTGAAGAATAAAAATATGTAATCTTTAAAGAAAAAGAGCTCTTCAGGTAGGACTTGAACCTACGACCCTCTGATTAACAGTCAGATGCTCTAACCGACTGAGCTACTGAAGAAGATAGCATCTCTTAAAAATGCGATGCAAAAGTAATGGGTTATTTCCAATTATGCAATATATTTGCAAAAAAAATTTCCACCATGAGGATAGTAGGATTGGGAAACGCACTTACCGACGTGCTGGCACGGTTGCACTCCGACTCGTGTTTCGAGGCTATGGGCCTTTTGAAGGGCGGTATGCAACTGATTGACGAAGAGCGACTTTTGAAAATCATGGCAATTTTCGAGGAGCTGGAAACCACGCTGGCATCGGGTGGTTCGGCGGCCAATGCCGTTTCGGGGGTGACCCGAAT
>NZ_CANUAR010000022.1:0-72340 GCF_947855755.1 uncultured Coprobacter sp. | reverse complement strand
CAATTCCCCATGCTAAATTATCGCATATTCCGATTTGGAATGAAGTTTTATTATTGTCGTTAAATTGACCTTTTCGGACTAATATGTCAGTTATCGATGAAATATTTCTATCTTTATTAATCTAATAAGAGTGATACAATGAAATTGAATATGCGAGTAGGTCTATTAATTGCGGGTATTTTGGTCGGTAGTATTGCCGGACTGTTATATTGGAAATTTGTCGGATGTGAATCAGGTTCATGTCCTGTTTCTTCTTCTCCTTATATTAGTACATTATATGGTGCAATATTAGGAGGATTGTTGTTTAGTATATTTAGGATAGAGAAAAAAGATGAATGACCAATAAGCGTTCGTTATTTGTTTCTTTTTGAATTTGAGACTTGCTTAGAACCAGTTTAAATTTTCCGACAAAAAAATATTATCAGGTCATTTTAGTATTTTTTCCGGTCTTTTTCTCATTTTCCCTCGTCAGATAGCTTGCTATCCTTCTCGTCAAAACAGAAAAATATCCTCGAAAGAAACTCTCAAACTTGACCCGAGCAAAATTGAGACAGGCTCTTTAATTTTCTACTATAAGTTATAATTGGGCTTTTGGGCTTCTTTTAGTTTTATTTTTTATGTATTGAGATGTTTCTATGTTTTTATTAAGAAAGAAAGGATGTTTTGAATGCAGCTTTCAGAAAATGGTTGGGTAAAATGTAAGCGAGTTCTTATTTGATGAAAATAGGTATATAATAAAAATCTCCTTGTCCGGAATATTTCACTAGACAAGGAGATACATGGAAAACATGAGAGAAAATAATTATCTTGATTTTATTATTTTTATTTTCTCAGGACCGGCAGAATATTCTACGGTAAGAATATATACGCCTTGTACCCATTGTGAGGCTTCGTTAATGGTAATTTCATTTGTACCGGAGTGAACACTTTCTTTTTTGGTTAATAATACTTTGCCGTTCAAGTCATGAACAATAAGAGTAATATCTTCCTCGTTGTAAGCGTTTATTGTTACTTTGATGCGATCTTTAAACGGATTCGGAGCTACATTTACAGATGCTTTTACTTCTACCGGTGTAACGCTTGTATAAATCGGATTTATCTGGAATGCTGTAATGTCTTGGAATCCGCTCATTTCGTATTTCCATGGGTATCCGTCAACGTCCAATAACCAAGCATAATCTACACCGACACTGACATCTTTAAATCCTTCATTGACGTATTGCCATTCTCCGAATCCTGAGTCACTCATACGATAAACTTTGTTATCTTCGGTTATACCCCAGACTTCTTCATTTCCGGCACTTAATTTGATGATTTTGTATGGATTCTTGATGACTTCCCACCCGCTTTTGCGTTGTGCGGACATACGAACGATTTCTCCTTGCGGATTGAAACCCCATACCGCATTGACATCGGCAGTTATCGAGGTAAGTTCTCCCGGAACTTTTGTCCAAGGCTTGCTTCCCGAATGGTTACGGTAATATACGTTATTTTGATCATCTATACCCCATACCATAGACATTGTCGCTGCTATATCGACGATTTTGATATTAGGATCAGATTTATCAGACCATCCGTTCGATACTTCACAGGGTTGGTTACCCGGTAATGCTGCGCAATATGGTTTTCCTGAAGCGGAAAGTGCCCAAACGGTATTGCTTCCGAAAGATATTTTTTTTGTAGCCATATATTGGCTTGCTGGTTTCCAGTTTTTTACCGGATGTCCGTCAATTTCATTACAATAAATATCGCTTCCACATACCATCCATACATCTCTCAGACCGGCAGCAATACTGTTGGCCGGCTTATCGAGTCCATCTATATATTGTTTGCTTAATTCCGATAAATGATGAAGTGGACGGAATATGCTCAGATCCACTTCTAAGTTGGCATCAAAATAGTCTTTATCTTTTTCCGATTCTTTATACCAGGCTAGGCGGTAACTTCCTCCGGCGTTTCCCGATTGTGCACTGTGATATTCATCGCATCCTTCAGCTTCCAGTATGATAGATTTCGATTCTCGGTCCGCAAATTCACGTACAAGGTTCATATATTGGTTCGGAAACCGGTGTTCCGGATGATCGCTTCTGTGCCATACAGAACCTTCCCGCCAGTCGCTCCATGCTTCCAATACGATCCATTTTGCACCAACTTCATGACCTTCTTCGAAAATATGACGGATGCGAGGAGTTTCACCATCTTCCAAAAGAGAACTGACGTGTGTATCATATTCCGGTTTCCAACTATTGTAAATGATACCATTTTTTACCCATGTACCTTCATTTGTTTCCGGGTTCCAGTTGGTATGCACAAGGTTCATCATCGGTTGGCGACCGCCATTGAAAGCAAAAGCAAATTTACGTTGGTTACGATGCGTCACAATCTGACAACGGTTTTCCATATCGTTCCATCCGAACCATCCTTGCAATCCCCAAGCAATGTACTTCATTTTAGCATCCCCTTTGTTCAAAAAGTTATCTGCAAGAATAAATGCTGGCACGAGATCGAAATCTTCTTTCATCCGTTGTTTGATATATAAGAAAAATTCCGACCATTGTTTACTACTGTATTTGTACTGTTCCATATTGGCATCGGCACTCCACCATTGCATAGGTACGCATTTTACATCTTTACCTTCTTGGAAACTATCTTCATCGCTGAGTTCATCCGGAGTGGTAAAGAATAGCATTTCCCGAGGTACGGTTTCATACCATTTTTTGATAGCGTACTCATATACAAATTTTTGATGGTCAGGATTTGCTACGTCAAACTTTTCTCCCAGATATTTTTCTACTGCCAATGGGAAAGGAGCATTATCTATAAAATAGGCGATTTTGATATTATCCCGTGCATTCGGGTTTCTTTTTATTGCTTCTACCATGTATTTTAAACCTGCGCAAGGTAACCCTCCGGGTCCGGTAGCATATCCACGGTCTTCAATATCATATTCTTCGGCACCTCCATCCGGTTCTCCTCGCCCATGAGCAAAAATTACTTCGACTTTCGATTCAACCATTTCCGAAATATAGATATCTGCAGCCTCTTGTGTATAGCCTAAATTGAAATTATAGATTGACTGTTTGTTCCATGAGATAACCTGATTGCGGCTATATTGAGCCTTTTCCGGAGCTGCTGAAGTCCATGTCGCATCATCACCGCTGTCACCGCCTTTTGCCAATTCCCGGGTAGTTCCGGCATGACCCCCGATAGCAAAAGTGTGCATTCCGTCGTTCCAGTTGTTTTCGAAATCAATATCCGTATCAAGAACATTATCAGAAGTATTGTCATCTTTGCGAATAAAAACCATGTCACAGTTGACATTTCCGGTTTCGAATACCAATTTCAGATCATAATAACCTTCTTCCAACTGTTTATGGCCTAAATGTGCCAGATCAAATGTGTTGGTGTAATTATACGGTGCTTCTACTCCATTTTTCAACGTACTTCCGTTAATTTCCAAATGTACGGTCTGGCCTTCACCATTTCCCACTATGCGACCGGTGAAACGGTAGTGACCAGCTGATAACCATACTTTTTTGTACTGAATCCAATCTCCCGGCTGTGTATTGCCCACATACCAGTTATTCGTCGATTCCTTAACTTCAGCATAGGAAGTTAAAGAATACATCCCCAACAAGGCAATAAAGATGTGTCGTAAGATGTGTTTCATATCTATTTTTTTATGTGTATTATGTATCATTTTACTCTTTCGAGACTATTTGCGAAAATTTTTCGATTGTTCTATTTGTTCAGTCCGAAAAACAGAATTTGCATAAGAGGAATAAAAAGAGGCACATAAAAGCACCTCTTTTTATTCAAGTAGATTGTTATTTTACTTTAAATTGATCTTTTACCATATCGAGATATAGAAGTCCATAACCTTTTCCATACGACGGGTCGGTCGGTTCTATTCCTGAATCGTATGTCCAGTCGTTAAACGAATCAATCAATACCATCGGATTTGTTCCAAGATTCATTTTTGCGAGGTTACACATTGTCCAGAATCGTTCTTGAGTTTTAGGCATCCATGGATAATTGGAGTTATTCTCGCTTGCTACGTATTGAGAATAACCGGGAGAAGCTGAAGGAACGAAATCGACATTATAGTGCGACCAAAAATATTCTTTGTTATATTTATAGTTTTCATTTACGAACTGGTCGAACATGATTACCCGTTCTTGCTGATTACCCCCTACTGCACACATATTTTTCATAGTTACGGCATCAACTTTACCTGATAGATAAAAATAGTGGAATCGTGCAGGAGGAGTCCATGCTCCTTGTTGAGCAATAAGATACATCTCTTTTCCGGTGTGTTTGCGCACCGTATCCCGGATTGCCGTGTACATGTGATAAGAGTCGCTGCTATACAATTTGTTAGCATCCGCTATTACGACGACAGGACGTCCACCTGTATGGTAATAGTTCGGATCAGAGAAATAATCCGAAATCCGTTTGAAATAACTGCAAATACGATCAGCTCGGGATATCAATGTATCGACACGCGTTGTCACGACGATGTCCATTCCTGGATTATTTATATCCGGGATCGTATCTAAGACTGGATATGTTTTTCTCGTCTTTGCAACGGTTTCTACGAGATTATTTTGATTTAAATCGGAACATACGCTGTTCATGTTAACCATTAAAGCAAATTTTACACCGTTTAGCTCTACTTTCGGCAATGTATCGTTCTTTCCGCATACCATATCGATGAATGCAGTATCCCGTCCGATATTTAACGGATAGATGTCATTGGCATTTTCGTTGATTCCTGGAAGAACCATGAAGTCAATGCGGCCATAATTACACCATTCTATGATTTTCTGCATGGCTCGTGCACCGATTGTATCTGCGGCCAAATGGTATTTTCCCGGTTCTGTTTCTTCCGGAATATCATGCCAAGGTTTTGTATTTGGACCGAGTTTGCCGGCAGCAAGGTCCTGTTCTTGCGTGATGCGGGTCCATTGGTCTATATTGGTTTCCAATGGAGCTTGCGGATTGTAGAGATATACTCCTACCGGAATATCTTGTGTTACTTTTACCTCCTCAATTTCATAGTTCAACCAATAATCATCGATCGACGGGTTGTCGTCTTTACAGGAAGTAACAATGATACCCGCTGATAGCAGGCTGTATATTAATAATTTATTTACTTTCATGTAGTTTTATATTTTACTGTAAATACTAAATTAGTCTATCAAATAACCGCTTTTAAGTACTGATATAAGTTCGTAATCCAACGCTTTAACCAGAGCTTTATCTTCATTTGTTTCTCCAGATACTTTTTTAGCATAGTCAACTAATTCTTCATAGGTTGTTCCATACAGGTGCTCAAAGTATTCGGCACGGAAGAAGATTACTTTCGTTCCCAAATACAACTCGTCGGCGGTATCAATTGCTGGATCTTTTTTCGCAAATCCCAAACTAGTCCAAATATTATCACCCCATCTGTCAGGACGGGCATACGGACTTGTTTTTTGCAGATTATCTACAGCTTTATAGTATTCGGTTTTGTTTTGATAAGTTTCTGATAACGGATATATCATACGTTCTGTCCAAAAGTTATAGACTGTATTTAATCCATCTACGTTGGAAGATGCTCCACCTGAAATAAACGGTGGCCAACCCATGGAACGGGTACGGCGTTCAAGATTCCAACCTTCTATACCGTTAAAGAAATCGGCAATATAACGTTGCTTATAGATTTGTTCCAACTGTCCTTCTTGTCCGTTTGAACCTGTAATTTTAGCTTGGTATAAACCTCGACTATCCTTAAACCCGACTTTATCCGTACCCCATTTAATACCATCCTGAGCCAAATATTCTTCAACTCCGGAAATATCATATTGGGCAAATGAGGCACGAATACCGTCTTCGTAATATTCTTGCGCACTTTTGCTACCCAGTCCGAAAAGTGTTTTTGCTTCAGCTTTTAAGAAACAAGCATCTGCCCAGTTCAGGATACGGAATTTTGCGTCAATCTTGATAAATTCTTCTTTGATATAAGAGGGATTATATACACTTCGTGTATTTAACGGGTCTGTTGTTCGTTCGGTTGTACTCCCGGGACGATAAGCGGCTTCCCAAGTAGATGGCATTCTAACCTGCTCACGCATCGGAACATAAGGAACCGAATGCCCTACGATAACAGAATCTCGACGGAAATCGTTCATCCCGTCCATGGTATGATTAAGCCAATCAGTGCAATTTAATACATCGCAAACATGAGGACGAGTGATCGTATCCCGAACTTGGAATTGTTTGTCTGCCGCAGTCCCGCGGGCATTTGACTTTTCCACAAAAGCTTCGATACGGGGATCGTTGAAAGTGAAAAGATACAAAGACAAATATTCGGCCAATGCTGGGAATGTTGAATCACTTAATGTCCCTGTTTCCAATGGTTTTAACAGACGATCCCAATAATAGGAACGGTCAGCGGCACGGTCGGTTCCCCATTGCGGCTGTACGATTTCGTCCACTGAGGCAATCAGCCAGTCTTCGTGTTCCATGGCTTTAGCAGCATGTTCCCTTGCCAGATCTATGCTGAGATTTTGCGACTGCATAGCTACATTCAAGCGCAGTGTATTGGCAAATTTTCTCCATTTGGCGATATTTGTTAATGCCGTAGCAGTATTTGTCGTTATTCCGAAAACGGGATCTTGCATCAACACATCTGCTGTGTAGGGAGTTTCCGGATCGTATAGATTTACAGCATCATCCAATAATTTTAAAATGTTTGTATAGACTTCGAGTTCCGTATCGTATTTGAAATCTCGTTTATTGGAATTTCCGATCAGCATAGCATCGCTCATCGGTATGCCACCATACATAGATACCATTACATAATATATGTATGCTTTCCATGTTTTGGCAATTGCTGAACGGTTTTCAAAACCTTCCTTTCCTTCATATTCTAATTCACAATCATTTAAATCTCGTAAGATATCGACATAAAATTTCTTGTAATATCCGTTGCCTTCATCTTGAGAGGGTGTTGTTCTAAAACCTAACACTAAGTAGCGAGCGAACAAGTTCCCATTCATAAAATTGAATTCGGCTACCGTATTCATTGTCCGGTACACGGTACCGGCAAAGATGTTCGGCAATTCCGCTTCATACATCTTATTACTATTTGTATTAACTTCTTCAAATTTATCGACGCATCCGAGCAGACTTCCGATAAAAACAAGAAGACATATATAGGCTATTTTTTTCATATTCTATAATTATATATATTAGAATGATACTTTAATATCGAAACCATAAGTTGCCGAAGGTTGAGCATATCCTTCTTCAAATCCCTGTGCATTTCCGGTAGTACGGGTTGCTTCCGGATCGATTCCTTTCGGAGTGTTCTGGAATAGTATAGCAACGTTACGACCCACAGCAGATACTCTGACGCTTTTCAGCGGAGTTTTTTGTAACCATTTTTTTGGAATCGTATAACCGATGCTGATCTCTCTCAGTTTGATATAGCTGGCATCATAGATGTAGCGTTTCATACTTGAAGTGTTATTGTGTGTCCAGTGTACAGTCGGATTTACCCAAGACATATTCGGTTTTCCTGCCCATTCGCCTTCGGACTCGTCATATACGGCATTTTCCATATATATACCTTTAGGACGGTCTCCATCAGGATAGAGAACAGCATTATTCTTTAAGTCTGCACCTGGAGTTACCGTATTACCAATGTCCATGATACCATGCATTTCATTGTCGGTTTCTCCGAGAATACGTTTCGCCATCAAAAATTCGGAGCGTCCTTCAAGAGATTGTACGGTTTGTCCGTCGATAGCACCTTGCCAAGCTGTGCGGGAAAGGAAATTTCCTCCTTTTTTGAAATCGATCATCAAGTTGAAGTCAAAGTCCCATACCCGAACCGAGTTTCTCCATCCTCCGATCCAATCCGGTTGAACGTTTGCCAATACTTGGTCTGATACATATTTAGGACGACCATCAAGTTGTACGCATATTTTACCGTTTTCATCCCGTTTGTAATCATTTCCGTATAAAGTTCCGTAGGGTTCGCCCACTACGGCGTATAGTTTGACTCCATTTACACCGCTTCCTAACTCATAACGGTCCATTCCATCGATAAGAGAGACGATTTTTGAGTTATTTTTTGCCCAGTTGAATGTCGTGGTCCATGTTACTAATTTGGTTTGTACCGGAATCGCGGTAACTGTTAGTTCATGTCCCCAGTTTTTAACTTCACCGGCGTTGTACATCATTTGCGTATAACCGGATACCGGAGAGATATCTCCACGTATGATCTGATCTTTTGTCCGTTTGTTATAATAAGTGTAGTCTATTGACAAACGGCTATCTAAGAATCGAAGATCTGCACCGATTTCTCCAGACAGTGTTTTTTCAGGTTTCAGATTCGGATTTTTTCGGGTGGATTCTCCATTATAATAGGCAATTCCATTAAACAAACCGGCATAGGAGTATCCATTATATAGGTTGTCGAAACCGGTATCATTTCCTACTTGTGCAAAAGATCCGCGAAGTTTTGCAAATGATAATATGTTCTTGTCGATTTCAATCATATCGGTAAATACAAGACCTGCACCGGCAGAGTAGTAGAAATAGGAGCAATTGTCGATCGGTAGAGCCGAAGACCATTCGTTGCGTGCTGTAAGGTCTAAGTATGCACCTTTATATCCTACGGAAAGCATTCCAAAAACTGCTTCTTTCCATTTGTTGCTTTCTCCTTCGCTGGTCGTCGGGTTCCCGGCATTGTTGGCAAGACTCATAAAATCGGCTTTCAATAACTGATTGACTTTAGAATCGGTCTGTTCTGATTTTATCTGTTGATGAGATAATCCTAAGTTGGCATTAATACTTACATCCCCGAAACGTTGGTTGTACATTAATATTCCTTCATAATTATTGTTCATTGCAATTCGATTACGTACATTGTATTCTCCGTCGGTATCCCATGGGGAGTTGTAGTTGGTAAATGCCCATGCCCGAGTCGTTTGCATATCGGTTGCGGCACGTAATCTCAGCTTCAAATAGTTGGTAAAAGTTACATTCAATGTAACATTTCCCATAAACCAATGCTTATAGTCTTCATTGGAAAGTTCGTTCAATAGCCAGAACGGATTGTTAAATCCCCGTTGTGTTTTTGCCGTTCCATCCGGATTTTTCCAAGGGATCAATTCGTCCATTGTTGCGTCGCGCGGCAAGTTGGCAACCACCCAAAGCGGATTACGGTTAGAACTTCCTCGGAATCCACGATTGTCGGCATGCTCATATACGTAACGAGCCCCTAAATCCATACTTAAGAAATTCGTGAATTTAGCGGTGGAGTTCAAGTTGAAGTTGTGACGATCTAAATTGTTGAAATTTTTCAAGATATCATCGGCGTGAATATTGGTATAAGAAAAACGGAAACTTCCGTTATCCATTACTTTATCGAAAGAGACACTGTTGGTAATCGCTTTACCTACTTGATACATATTTTCGATCGTTTCTTTGGCGGGAGAGTATTGTTTGATTTCGCCATTACGTCCTACTACATCGAATCCCAACATTGGAAGTCCCCAACAACGTTGGTCTTGTCCGGCCATATTGGGGTTAAAAATTCCATAGGGGAGATTCGGATCGTATGAGTAACCATTACCTGATGCTGTATAATAATTATATCCTCTTTCAAAACCTGTATTTTGTCCTGATCCGTATATATTTTGATAAGTAGGATATTGCATCAGGGTACTGAACATCATATTGAAGTTATAGCTGACACCTAATCCTGCTTTACGAGTTGCTTTCTTGGTCGTAATCAAAATAACTCCATTCGCTCCGTCTGATCCGTATAAAGCGGAAGCATTCGCACCTTTCAGAACTTCTATACTTTCGATTTCATCCGGACTGATATTATTTGCAGGGTTACCGTAATCGAGGTCACCGCTTTCTCCCATGTCGTTCATAATGGGTACACCGTCGATAACATATAACGGTTGGTTATTCCCGGACAAAGAACCGTTACCACGGATAACTACACGTGTAGATGCCAATGGTCCGCCATTCCCGATTACCTGAAGGCCTGCGACTTTACCGGAAAGCATATCCAGCATGTTCGAAGCTCGCACATCGCTCATTGATTCAGTATTTACCGTTTGCCGAGCATACGACAAGGATTTTGCATCGCGGGTGATACCGAGAGCCGTTACGACGACTTCGTTCAATGCTTTAGAGTTCTCTTTTAATATAATCCGGAAATTGGTTTTATCTCCGATTCTGATTGTTTGAGGCTCAAAGCCTATAAAACTTACCCGTAAGGTCGATTTGGGCGGAACGCTTAGAGTAAAGTTCCCTTTGTAGTCGGTCATCGTTCCTTTAGAAGAACCGACAACTGATACGTTTGCACCCGTAACAGGTTCTCCGGAAGCATCGAGAACAGATCCGGAAATCTTTATTTCAGAATTCTGAGCGTGAAGTAGCTGTACGCAGAGGAATAGCCCCACTATCCAAGCAATACGGAAACAAGATGTCCATTGCAAGAAATACGTTAGCGCATTTCTCCATGTAGTTTTTTTAGGTATTTCCATAAATAAAAATTTAAAATTTGTATTAGTGTGTGATATTGTATAATCGAGGTTCATAGAGATATAAAGTCGTTAGACCATTCTAACGACTTTATATCTTATCATTGTGTTTATTATTTTATCCAGATTTTCTTTACTGATATTTGATTATCCACAACAGCTTTTACAATATAGAATCCGCTGTTGATATCGGTTATTTCCATGCTGCCGGTTGTTGCTTTTAATATACTTCCGTTCATATTATATAACTGAATGTTTGCATCGTTATTTCCTGTTCCGACAACGATCTCTCCATTACGGACATTGATTTCGATTTGATCTTTGTCTTCAGTTGTGTTGGAGATACTGGTAAGAGTAGGATTCCATGGATCGGAAGAGGCATCCATTTCTGCTTCAGTCATTTCGAGAGATCCTACGGCACAAGAATTCCCGGTAATTTTACGAGGATTACCCATTTGGTCTGTTGTGATACCGAATTGTGTCAGATATTCAGCGTTACCAAAAGTAAGTCCGGGAGCATTTTCATCGATAAAAGGAGCTAAATATCTTTTTGTAGCATAAATAGATATGTCATCCGACAAACCAGAGGCGTTATGTATATCCCAATCCATGTCTTTTGTACTTCCCGGCATATAATTTACCGTACAATTTATAGCTGCTCCATCAAGAATAGGATTGTTGGTTAACCTGCCGAAATAAGTATTGTATGCTTCAAATTCTCCTTCAGCCATCGCATCTCTTAAGGTCAAATCAGAAGTTGTCATTTTACCTCCGTCAACAGCATAGTTCCCCTGAAAAAGACAATTGTAAATGCGTTTAGTACAGTTTGTCTTCGGATTAGCGGCATCGTTCGTTATCAAAAGACCAGCGCCATGTCCTCCGTTACCTTGAGTGATATTGTCCACTACCGTACAATTTACCATTGTGAATTCGCTATCTTTAGACATACTCCTCAAATTAATTGCAGCACCGTCGTTGATCGCTTGGTTATAGGCAAAAGTAGAATTTAAGACTTTTACTTTACTAGTATTTTTGGGAGCTATATTGTTGATTAGGAGACCTCCACACATAGTTGCAGAGTTGGCGATAAACGAACAATCCTTGATTGTAATATCGTTACCTGCATCATCTCTGTCGGCAGTTTCATTTATGGCAATAGCGCCACCGTTGCCGGAACTGTTTCCCATAAACAGACAATGTTCGATAGTTGCTTGAATCGGTTTACCGGCCACCAAACACCAAAACTTGATGGCACCACCCGTGCCATTGATTTTAGTCGTATTTCCCATGAAAGAACAACCTACGGCAACAAGTTTTCCTCCGCACCAATTTATTGCATTACCTTCCCGGTTTTCGTTTCCTGTAAACGTACAATTGTATAGGTTCATGTCTCCAATTTCATTTTTGTGAATAGCTCCACCTCGGCCATTGGAATCTGCATAATCTGTAGGTGAATCGGGGTTTGCGTGAGCTACAGTATTAAACATAAATTTGCAATCTTCGAATGTAGCAACTAAGTTACCTCCGATCCAGAAACCGTTACCACCATCATTGACTAAATCACGACCATTTTGGAAAGTAAGATTTTTGAAAGTAAGATTACCCCCTCCGTTCAGACGGAATAAGCGACCTTTGTGTTCCGAATCGAAACCGGATTGTAATCCTTCTCCAATAATCGTGACATTTTGCCATGTGCCCCCCATAATTACAAAACCTTGATGCCCTTTTGCTCCGGCTTGTTGATGTATATAACCACTTGTTCTATCGGGTTTTGTATTCGGGTCTTGTGACATCATAATCATTCCGTTTACATGGATTACATCTCCGGCTGCGATTACATCATTCAATTGACTTAAATAAGCGACCGGAGTCTCTGCAGTCAATCCGTCATTGGAGTCTGACCCTCCATTAGCTGCGTTTGCGACATAAAGATCTTTTGCACTTAAAGAAAAAGCTGAAAACGAAAAAAGTAGAGCTGTTGCCCACAATTTTGTAGAAGTTCTCATAAGTAAAAATTTAGAGTTAATGAATATTGTGAATTCTGTATTTTCAAGAAGGAGCTAAGTTTTTCGGTAATTTAGATCAGGCTCTTCTTAAAACTTGTTACAAAAGAAATTTGGCGATATTAAAAATGCTCAACTACATTGTTACAAACCATATTAAATTCTTATTAAATTGATTTTAATATTCCCGATGGGGGAATTATAATTTCAGGACTACTATATTAATAATGTAAATGCTTGTGAATTAGCAATAAATGATATTATTATAAAAAGAGACTTATATCGGGAAACGATTATTGTTTTCAGTAATAAAAAGATGTATTAAACCGAGAATTTATATGGTGATATGGAATGGGGCGAATGTTTTTAATGAAGTACCCCCTAAAAGTTCGATAAAAAACTTTTAGGGGGTACTTCATTTTTATATCAAATGGCTTGTGAAATCGTTGTTATTTTATTTTTGAATTTTTGTGGTATATGTTTTTCCTTCGAGGATAGTTTGTATAATATATATACCTTTGGGAAAGGCGGATATATTAATTGTTTTATTGAAAGGTATATTTTGTTCTTTATTTTTTAATGCGGCTATTAAATTCCCTTGTGTATTATAGATTCGTACAATTGTTTTTCCAGTTCGAACGGCTTTGATTGAGAGGATATTATTTGCATAAGTTATCGTTATCGGAGATTCTATTTCTGTATGTCCCATTCCCATCGGTTTGTAAGAGGGTTTGGTATCGCCGTATTCTGCATTTCCTTTTAGCCATTCGGCTGCTTGTCCGGCTAAGAACAGATAATAATCGGTTGGCAGATCATCGTCGATTCCCAGAAATTTCCCGTAAGGGTCTGATGTGGTTGCGAATATCGGGGTATTTTTACTATTTGCACATTTAAAAATACACGTGCCTTCATCCAGTTCATCGAACATGGCTACATAGATCATTTGTGCACCTGCTTTTTTAGCTTCGGCAATCTGTTTCCATAGGAAATCTCCTTTGAGGCGCGGTATTTCATCATACTTGTCGATTTCAAGGTTTTTAAGATTTCTCCATGAAAATCCGGGAAAAACAACAGGTGCATATCCTATGTCGTTTGCTTTGCACCATAATATGTCAGGTTTCAGAAATTTATTTACACGTTCCATATATCCGGTAATGGAATTGTAGCGACCTACTGCCCATGGAGAGATGATGTCGGCTTGTTTCAATACTTCGATAAGATCTTTAGTATCGGTATATGCATCACCGCCTCCGGTTCTCCACTGATAGGAAGATCCTAATAGGTATGAAAATTTTTGTTTTGTTCCGTCCAGATCTTGTAAATTGTCCATCATCATTTTGAACTGTGCAGGGGTACTTGCTTTACCGTTGAGCCCGATTCCCCAGAATGCTACCATAGGTTTTTGGTTGTGATGAAGGTATGTGGGACAAACCGACGGATCTGAGAAACGGTATTTGGCATTGATGATTTTCCAGTCGTTCAATACTTTATAAATATCTGCTTCAGTGGATAATCCGCTGCAATCGTACATAATCGAAAAGGCACGATTGTATTTCTTTGCTGCTTTTACGGCATGCTTTAAAACTTTTCCGATCGCTTCACTCGTTATGGATGATATAAATCTTTGGATAAATACTCCATCTATTCCGTATTGCTGCATCCATTTGAAATGCAGATCGACTGTTTCCTCGTCGGATGAACTGAAGAAATAGGCTTGGCTATTGTCGGAATGGACGAAATCGACCGGATATTTTTTTGTGTATTCGGTCATATCAGGCCAAAATTCTATTCCGGCATATCCCGGTTCGAATTTTCCGTCTCGGCCGCAATGGACATATCCGTTGTTTCCGGAGTTGTCACCTTTTACAGAAAACCATCCTTGATAACCGGCCATTACCAGATTATTATAACTTGTATATAGGGGTGTCCCGCCGGGTTCTGTTCCCGGATTTAAAGTAGAGGCTACTTCTACCGATCCGATCGTGCACCGATTGTTGGTAAACGGTCTGTTTTTCCCTTTTTGGTCAGTATTTATTCCGACGTCTTGCAGCCATTGGGGATTTCCATAATTAGAGGCGAGGGAAGATTCTAATACAGGAATACACTTGTCAGACAGAATATGTTCGGAAACAGAACCTTCGAATTCTGCAAGAGATTCTACTGCCGAATAGTAGTTGAAGAGGTTGTCTTCCATGTAATTTTTTACGTTGATATTATTGTTTCCATCACTTCCTATAAAAGAGTTTTTAATAATTAAATAAGTGGTTTCGGGTGTATGACGGAACGATAGATCGGAGTTTTGAAATTTACTTCCGTTGTTTGTTGCATAGTTGTTTTCGATAATGCAGTTCAATAATCTTTTCAATACGGTCTGGCTGGTTGATGTATCGTCGTTATAGAATCGGATTCCTGCTCCATGTCCTGCATTTCCGGTTGTCGTATTTTCGGTAATGGTACAGTTGATCAGATCGAATGTTTCTCCTGTTTGGCCGGCAAGCAACATGATTGCTCCGGCATCGTTTGAAGTACTGTTTTTGTAGAAAGTGGAATTTATGATCTGATAGTCATTGATCGCTGTTTTTTTATTTTCAAGGGAGATTGCTCCTCCTCGTCCGGTGTTTTCTATAAATGCACAACTCTCGATGTGGAGTTTGACCGCATTGGTATTTGTCGAATTGCTTACGGTTATCGCACCGCCTGCCGAACCATTATTTTTATAGAAGTACGAGTTAGAACAAAAAATGGAAACCTGTTTTTCTTCGGGAGTAATCGTGTTGACGGTATTGGCTTGTGTTGCGATAGCGCCGCCGAGAGTAGCGTTACCTTGCATGAAAGAACAATTATCTGCAACTAACTTTCCGGATGCGACGTATATAGCTCCTCCATAAGAAGCATTGCTACGAACGAAACTACAACTTTTCAGTGTCACGATGGCGTTATCGGCTTGAATGACTCCTCCATAACGGAGGGTAGGTGATCCGCAGGCATCGAAATTACAATTCTCGATAGAGACATTTCCACCTTCGATACTAATTGCTCCACCACCTATTACCATGGGATTTATATTTTTCAGCGCATTAGTTATCGAGATGTTCTTAATTGTCAGGTTTTCGGCATTTTGCAGTAATAATATCCGTTGTCCTAAAATAAGAGATGTCCCGTCGATACCGGATGTTTCGGGAGAGCGCCCTTGTATAACGATATTTTTCTTGTCAGACGGGAATTTGAGACCAAGGCAATCGTTTTCCATTTGTCCTATTCCTGTTCCCGAAGTTTCGTTTTGTATGTTTAATATGTCCAGTATGACAATCGTATCGTCATTTTCAAGAACGGTAAATGCTTTTCCTAATGTTGCGTAAGGTTCGTTTTGCGAACCGGGATTCGAATCGTTTCCGAAAGAGGCAACATAGATTTCTTTTGCTGATACAAGGCTCGATAACAGCCCGGAAATGAATAAAATCAGTAGTCGTCGGTTTTTCATTTTTGTAAGATATTGAATTAATGTAAAAAACAAAAATAACCGTCCGTCCTTAAGAAATCCTCGAATAATGTATTAAATACAGATTAAAAAGAGAATATATCGTGTTTAATATCGGGGTTTATAAATAAGGCTGCCTCATTTTTTTATTTGGGGCAGCCTCAGAGCCTATCTAAATTTTCCAATAAAAATACTATCAGATCAGGTTCTCAGAGTTTATATTTTATAGATCTTTATTGTATTCGGGTGAACTTGTAAGTAATACCGAATACCGATGGCGCGTTAAAGTTCCATTCGCCGAAGAATGTATCATTGAACGAAGAGTAGAAAAAGTCGGTTGGGACATATTCGTGAATGAATATGTTGATGGTATTGTCATCTACTTTGTAAAAACCTATCTTGAGATCTGCCGGTTCGGATTTTGTCGCTGAAAAATATTTGTTGGCACCTTTTATTGTGTAATATATGATGTCGATTCCGTCCCAATTATCTATCATAGACATGTCAAAGAAATTTTCTACGCTTAAGAAAGAAACTTCATGTTCTGCACCGCAGAAATAATTTTTCAGGCTTCCTGTCACGTGAGGAACAATTTTTTTACTGTCGTTTATATTCACGATTTCAAGATAATCATCGGCATTGAATGTTTCGGGCAGATTTGTATAATCTTCTGCCGGGATTTCTAAGTTTATCCAGTTTAGTTTGTTTGTGATCTCTACCGGTTTCCAGTTTCCTGCAAAGTTATTGAAATCGGTATTAGCTTTAGTAATGTAAATATTCATTTGGTCATAGTTTCCCAAATAGAACTTGTCGGTATTTTTTTCGGGAGCATTCAGTTTTAAGATTATTTCTTTGATTTTTGTGACAGATTCTCCGGCTGTGAAACGCACACTTCCTTCATTACTTCCTGCTTTTACGGTAATGAAGTGTTTGAGTTTCGGTTCGTCCGAATCGGCAGCGGCAGTTTCTGTCGGTGTATATCCGTCGATCGAGTAGTCTGTTCCGATTTCTGCCGTACTTGCTGCATCTACTTCAAACGGAATATTTATATCTTCCGGAGCAGTGAATGATTTTCCGCTTTCTTCACCTTGAAGAATAACTTTCACATCTAAGGTGTTGGACATTGATTGAGATGAGGTCTCGAAGGAGTACATGATTTTTTCATCGATTTCATCAAAGGATGTCGGTTTTTTTGTGTCATCGTTATCGTCATCGTTGCATGATGAGAATGTAAGCGTAATGACGCTTAAACATAAAAAATAAAAGATTTTTTTCATTTGTTTGATTTTTAAGTGATTAATAAATTATTCGGTTTATAGAGTTCATTTGAATTTTTTTGAAAATCATTTTTATTTTCTCCCGGAGAGGAATATGAGTTTTTATTTTGTTGCAAGTTCATATTCTGTTTTTTTATCATTACACAAATCTCTTTCTGAGGAGGTCATGACTGTTCCTTTAGGTAATAAGTATTTAGTAGATGAATTTTCGGTTTTCGGAGGAAGGTCGTCGCTTTGGTCGCATGAGACGAGTCCGCAAATAATTGCCGATACCAATAAGGCTGATAGTATGTACTTTTTCATTTGTCGTATTTTATTATAGGAATGAGATTTTTATTCTTCGTATCCCGGATTCTGTATTACCAGTCCCGGATAAAGGTCTATATCGGACTTATTTATGGGGTAGGTATATAAATATTTTTCATTTACATATTTTTTCCCGTTGTTGGCGACCCAAAACTCCGGACGACCGTTTCGTTTCAGTTCAAACCATCGGTCGCCTTCGATGTAGAATTCTTTACGACGTTCGCATAAGATTGCCGACATTAGTTTGTCTATCGGTTTACCGGTTGCATCTTCAGTGATCAGTTGGGAATATATTTCCGGTAAGTTTTCTTCTGTGTATGGGATGAAATTTTGTATGATTCGTTTTTCGCGAAGGGCATTTAATTGACGTATGGCGTTTTCTGTGTCGTTTAAATGGGCATAAGACTCGGCAGCAATCAGGCACATCTCTTCGCTTCGGATTCTGAAAAGAATCGTTTTATTGTTTACCCGTTTTTTGTTGAATGCAACAGTATAACGAATGTCATCATTTTTTTCTGAAAAAGATTCAGCCATTTCTCTGCTTACCGGACGTGTTTTGGAATCGCTAAAAGCATTTGTAACCGCCATAGAACCTAAAGAAGATTCTGAGGTGTAGGGATTTAAAATAAAGTTGGAACTTTGGGTAAATTTATTTTGCATGACTTCTTCATACCGATTCGCTTCTAACATCGGGTATTTGGATAGCAGTTCTTCTGCATACTGAATTGCTTTTTCCCACTGCTGAGTCCAGAAATATAGTTTTGTCAGATATGCTTTTGCGACATCCGATGTGAAAATGTAGTCTGTGTTGCTTATATCGTATCGTATTGCGTTTTTAAATCCTTCTTCTATGAAAGAGACTGTTGTTTTCAAGTCGGATCTGGACGGTTTTGCTTCCATGTCGAAGCGGTCAATTAAGGGGAGTCCGAGTTTATCTTCAGCCGAGATCGGATTATACGGCTCGCAAAAGCGGATCAATAAGTTATAATAACAGATGCTTCGTATCGCCCAAGCTGTTCCTAAGAGTTGTTTTGCCAGTTCTGATTCGGTATCTTTCATTTCTCCGATTATCATATTGCAATCTTTGATTACCGAGTAATTGTTGGAGTATTCGCTTTGTACCGAATTTATTTTTTCGCCTATGTATAGAGGGGTATATCCGTTTATCGTAAACCCTTCTACTAAGGAGGCTAAAGTCGCGTCTAAATTGTCTGAATAAAATTCTTGCAGTATAAGGTTGGTCGCATTGCCGAGAATCTCTTCATCTTGTCCTGTTTCTACACGGTCGAGCCAATAATGAATGATCGTGGAAAAGTCTTCTGCGGTTTCGGGAATTATTTTTCCTTTAGGTTTTACGTCGAGGTATTCTGTGCATGCAGGCGTGAACAAAATGAGAGTTCCTAATAATGTGCATTTGAAATGTTTCATATTTCTTTATTTCTATATTGATCTTAAAATCCGATATTAACGCTGAAGGTAACAGAACGGGATATCGGGTATGTTGCGCCCGGAGTTTCTGGGTCCATTCCTTTGTATTGCGTAATTGTCAAGAAATTATTCAACGATAGAGAAAAATCGAGATTGGAGATTTTAGACCGTTGTATGTATTTTTTGGGAAGTTTGTATCCGAGAATAATATTTTTAATTCTGAGATAAGAGAGCTTGGTGAGAAATGCACCTTGGGTGATTGCTGTTTCTGTCGGATATTGCCGACTGAATCCGTAATCTGCCGTATAGGGATTCCACAAGCGCGGAGCGGAGGCATCTGTCTTGTTCTCAGGTGTCCAACGATTAAACATGTCTCGGTTGACATTGAGATATTGTGTGAATAAGTCGTTTTGAAAAGTCTGTACCATTTCGTTTACCGTGATTTCTTGTCCGTATTCTGTACTGGAATACGAAACGGGAGGACGAATATATTCGAATTGTTTTGCTCCGACTGAATAGACTCCATTTATGCTCAAGCGGAATTCTTTATAGTCTGCACTTAAACTGAAACCTCCGGTAAGAGGGGAGGTCGGAGTCCCCAAATAAAACAGATAGTTGTCCGGAAGATGAAGATCGTCTTTTGTTCGGATTACGGCATCCGGACGGAGTTCGAAATTATATAATCCTGTTTCTGGATCGATTCCCGTGCATTTGCCGCTGAAAATACCGTCGGTAGGGAATCCTTCGAGCATTTCAGCATTATAAGAGGTACTGCTGTTTCGATAGGGAGGATTGTATTTGCTCACGATGTTCCGGTTGAGAGCCATGTTTACGGATAGGTTCAGGCTGAAATCTTTTGTTTTTACCGGTATGCTGTTCAGTGTTACTTCAATGCCTCGATTTTTAATTTTTGCGGTATTGTATTTTTGTGTAGGATATCCTGTCGTGGTGAGCACTCTTTCTGATGTAACGACGTCCGAACTTTTACGATAGTATGCTTCGACTATGCCGCTCAATCGATCGTTGAAAAGTCCGAAATCGAGAGAGGCTTTTACATCCTGTGTTTTTTCCCATCGCAATTTGGGATTCGGAGCACCTACGACTTTCCCGATATGATAAATGTTGTTATTCAGATTTCGGTAATTGTCATAATATTCGATAATCAGTTGCGGACTTGCGGCACGGCTGATGTTTCCGGTAAATCCACTTGCGGCACGGAGAGTTATCCGATTCACTGCCGGTTTTAAGAATTTCATAAAAGATTCTTCTCCTAAATGCCATGCAGCTCCGAGAGCCCAAGTCGGATTGAATTGTTCTTTGCTTCCGAAGTTTGAGCTTCCGTCGGTTCTGAAAGATACGTTGAAGATATATTTGTTCATCAGATAATAGTCGGCAGAAGCATAGAAGGATGCAAACCGTTGCTCGTCTTCCAGTTGTCCGGATGCCAAATCAAGAGCTGCCAGATACTCTTTCAGTTTTTCATATCCGACACCGTTCGGGTCGGGCAACGGAGTTGTATTATTTTCGGTAATCGGGTCATAACCGTACCGCTTACTATATAATGTATGGGAGGTAGAACCTCTCAATTCTGCTCCGGCTAAAATAGACAAAGCGTGATTTTTCCCGAAATTGTCGGAATAGGCGAAATGTCCCCTTACCATATAACTGTTCATGGATGCTTTGTTTTGAGCGATAGAAGCGTACTCACGACGACTCTGACTGTCAACCGAAAGGCGATTATCGAATGCGGCTTTTGTTTCTGCACCATAAATGCTTTCTGAATTATTATTGGAGAAGGAGTAAGAAGCTAATCCTTCAAACTTTAGTTTGGGTATGATTTTCCATTCCAACCCTCCGCGTAGCGATGTGCTGGTATTTGACGTATTGCTTTCGGTCTCATTCATTTCACGCATGATATTGAATCCGCAGGCAGGAATATAAGGTGCTTTGTAAGATCCGGTAAGATTATTGTATTCCCCTAAGCTGTAATATGTTTCGTCTGCACGATAGCTACCGTCCGCATTATACGGGCTTTCATAAGGATTTGCGAAGTAGGCGTATTTAAAAGGATCGACACTTTCGAGAGCCGGAGCTTTCGAGTTGAGATAGGAAACATCGATCCCGAAATTTATTTTTATTTTTTGACTGGGAGAGATGTTTAGGTTTGTAGTAAAATTGTAACGGTCATAATCGTTCTTTTTTACCAGTCCTGCGTCATGGGTATATCCTAAAGAGGTGTAATAGGTTACTTTTTCCGTTCCTCCGCTTAGAGAAAGATGATGGTTTGTCGATATTGCGTTGCGGAATAGTTCGTCATACCAGTCGGTTTCTATGCTTCCGAGCTGATCTATATAAGAATTTTGTTCTTGTTCTGTCCAACCTTGAAATTTGCCTTTCCCGGATCGTATAATTCCCACTATTCCTATTACCGGATAGTTCGTCTTTCCTGCAGCAAAATCGGTGGCAGAGAATTCGTCCCATAATGTCTGTTCGTATATTAGTTTTTCTTTAGAATTCATCAGGTTATTATCTTTTTGCGGTGGCATGACGACCGATAAGTTTGCCGAATAGTTGATTTTCATCTTGCCGGCCTGACCTTTTTTGGTAGTTACGATAATAACTCCGCCGGCAGCTCTTGAACCGTAAATAGCTGCTGCTGCCGCATCTTTCAAAATTGTGATATTTTCGATGTCATTCGGATTTATTCCTGCAATTCCGGTTATAAACATGTTATCGAAGTTTCCTGTTTTAATTTCCGATGAGGATATTTCAGGAACGCTGTTCTGCATAGGAACACCATCTATTACCCATAATGGGTCGGCATCTCCGGTCAGTGTATTTGTACCTCGAATTCTGATTTTTTGTTCTTTCCCCGGTTGTCCACTTGTCGCAGAAACCGATACTCCGGCTATTTGACCTTGTAAAAGTGCATCGATGTTGGGTTGTGGTTGATTGGCAAGTTTTTTGCCGTCTATTATACCGACAGAACCGGTCATTTTTTTTGTTGTCGTTTGTGCATAACCGGTTATAACTACTTGTTCCGTCTCTGTCGATTGAATCTCCATTTGCACTGTTATATAGGAAGTTTTGGATGAAACAGCAACTGTATTGTCATTCATTCCTATGTACGTGAACAAGAGATGCTTTCCGTTTTCGGGCAGGAGTATCGAGAATTCTCCTTTATCGTCAGTTGAAGTTCCTATAGATTTTTGTTCTTTTACCCGGACTGTTACACCGGATAATCTTTCCCCCGATTCATCGATGACCTTTCCTCGAATGTAATGTTTGTCTGCGGCTAAGGTAATTGTGAAATAGAAAAAAAAGAATAGTGGTAAAATAAACAGTAATTTTTTGATCATTTCGGCTTTGGCTTTTAAAATTATCCAAATAAATGAACGTTTATTTGGACTTTTTTTTATGAATTGTATCTTTTCTCTTTTAATTATTTAGAATATAAGTATTTATATCGAAAAATAACCTTTTTATAAAAGCTCGGTTATCTATTGGCTTTAGAGTAAAAATAAACGTTCGTTTATTTGGTTATTGTGGTTAATTTAAGTTCTGATTTAATCTAATAAGAAATATTTTAATTAAGTGCTGTTTAAATTTCCTGATAAAATTATATGTCCGGACTGTTGATCTTGTACGCCATGTATATAGTTTGCTACACTTTTTTCGGGACAAAAAAATTTAAAAGAATCTCTCAAAAGCGTCTGTGCAAAATCTTAAACAGGCTCTAAGAAACAAATGAAAGTATGCGATATTTAGTCTTTTATAAGAAATTATCATTGGTGTTCATAAATGTGAAATTTTGTAGGTTGTTTTTGTTATGTTTGTAAAATATTTTATTTCCTATGTAATTTCTTGTTTTTACAAAAATATATTTATATTGTTGTAAAACAAACAAAAATATCTATTTTAACATTATTATTATTGCAAAAAGGTGATTTTGGTATAAAGATTTAGAATTTTGTCGGGATTTACTGTCTAAGTTGTGTCCTATTTGAATAGATATAATAAAAAAAGTTTATTACTTATTGTTTATAAATAAAAACCTTTTATCCGAAATCAAATCTTCGGATAAAAGGTTTTTTATTTAGATAGGCTATAAAAGCCTCTTCAGGTTTTCTTAATTCAATACTTTTTTCAAACGTTCGATAAATATATCGGCTTGATCGGTCGTGAGTATTAATGGGGGTAGTAGTCGTATTACATTTGTACCTGAAACTCCTGTAAATACTTTCTGTTCAAATAACAGTTTACTTCTGATCTCTTTTACCGGTTGTTCAAATTCAAGGCCTATCATGAGACCTTCTCCTCGTACTTCTTTGATCTGAGGAATCTTTTTTAATTCATTGATCAGGTAGTTACCTGTATTGGCCGCATTTTCTACTAAATTTTCTTTTTTCATAATATCGAGTACGGCTATTGCTGCAGCACAACCGAGATGATTTCCTCCGAAAGTCGTTCCCAACATCCCGTATGCCGGAGTAAACATGGGGCTTATCAGTACGCCACCGATCGGGAAACCGTTTCCCATCCCTTTTGCCATAGTTATGAGATCGGCTTTTATTTCGGCATATTGATGTGCAAAAAATTTACCGCTTCGCCCGTATCCCGATTGTATCTCGTCAAGAATGAGGACTACTCCGTTTTGAGTACATACTTCCCGGAGTTGTTGCATAAAATCTATTTTAGGAACTTGTATTCCTCCTATTCCTTGTATTCCTTCGATAATAACCGCACATACATCGCCTTTGGCTATTTCTGTTTTTACGGAGTCGATGTCGTTTAGGTTTAGATAACTGACTTCGAATGTATCGTTGATAGGTGCAACGATTTTAGGATTGTCCGTTACTTTTACCGCTGCCGATGTACGTCCGTGAAATGCTTTTTTAAAAGCGATGACTTTCTTTTTTCCTGTATGGAAAGAGGCAAGTTTGAGTGCATTTTCGTTCGCTTCTGCACCGGAATTGATCAGAAACAGCGAATAATCGTCGTATCCTGATTGTTTTCCCAATTTATCTGCCAGTTCTATTTGAAGTTTATTGATTACCGAATTCGAATAAAATATAAGTTTTTGAGCCTGTTCGGTAAGTTTTTGAGTGTAATAGGGATGGGTGTGCCCCACCGAGATTACAGCATGTCCGCCATACAAGTCGAGGTATTCGTTTCCTTTTGAGTCATATGTGTAACAACCTTTCCCCTTGACTATTTCTATATCGAAAAGAGGATAAACATCGAATAGTTTCATAGTGAATTTTTTATTATGTTAAAATGCTGAAGGTTTGAGTCTCAGACCGACGGTTTCTTCCAGACCGAAAAGTAGATTCATATTGTGAACCGCTTGTCCGGATGCGCCTTTCAGAAGGTTGTCGATCAAAGAGGTAATCAGCAATTTATTCCCGAATTTTTCTAAATAAAGTAAACATTTGTTTGTATTTACGACTTGTTTCAGATCGGGATTCTTGTCGCTGATGAACACGAAAGAATGATCGTCGTAATACTCTTCGTAAATTCGTTTTATTTCATCGAGTTCTACCGGGCAGTCCGTGTAAAGAGTGGCGAAAATCCCTCTTGAAAAATTTCCCCGTACCGGAATAAAATTCAAATCGGTATCAAAACTGTTTTGAAGTTGTTTTAGACTTTGTTTTATTTCTGCCAGATGTTGATGTGTAAAAGGTTTATAGATCGAGACATTATCATTTCTCCAACTGAAATGAGATGTTGCCGAAGGTTTTTGCCCAGCACCTGTCGATCCGGTTATCGCATGGATGTGTACAGGATTATTAAGCAGCAAATTTTTTGCTAACGGAAGCAAAGCCAGTTGTATAGCAGTAGCGAAACATCCCGGATTGGCAACCCGATTGCACCGGATTATGCGTTTCCGGTTTAGTTCAGGGAGACCGTAAATAAAATCATGTTCGGAAGATTCTATCCGGAAATCCATAGAGAGGTCTATTAATTTTAATTTTTCGGGAAGAGTATGAGCTTCCATGAATTTTTTTGTGTCTCCGTGTGCTGTACAGAAAAATAATACGTCGATTTCGTCAAAAGGAAGTTCGGAAGTAAAAGTCAGGTCTGTTTCGCCGAAAAGTCCTGAATGAACGTCCGTAATTTTATTTCCGGCATTACTGCTGCTGTTGACAAATCCGATCTCAACGTCCGGATGATTTATTAATAAACGAATTAATTCTCCGGCTGTATAGCCTGCTCCGCCTATAATTCCTGCTTTTATCATATTATACTATTGGGAAGAAAGCAGAAAAAGATAAATCCTTTTCTGCTTTTGGTTTATTAAAAATTTACTTTTTATTTTTGTTCAATACCGAATGGTAAATTTTCATTTGGTTACCCAAGATTTTAGTGAATCCCTTTACGTCATCAGCTGTCCATGCCTTGTTCACTTCTCCATATTCTCCGAAATCGGATTTCATAAGATCAAAATCGCTTTCGACACCTACCAAGACATAGCGGTACGGCTTCAGGTCGATGATAACTCGACCGGTGACATTTTGCTGGGAACTTTGTAGAAAAGCTTCCATATCTCGCATTACAGGATCGAGGTATTGGGCTTCATGCAAAAACATCCCGTACCATGTCCCGATTTGATCTTTCCAGTATTGCTGCCATTTGGTAAGAGTATGTTTTTCGAGCATTTTGTGGGCGTTGATGATTACCATAGGAGCTGCTGCTTCGAAACCTACACGACCTTTGATACCTATGATCGTATCACCGATGTGCATATCTCGTCCGATCGCATATTTTTCAGTGATTTTTTCAATTGCTTGTATTGCGGCGACTTTGTCATCATATTTTTCCCCATTGACTGCCGCGATTTCTCCTTCTTTGAAATCTATTGTCAAGGTTTCTTCTCCTTTTGCAACCATTTGACAAGGATATGCCGATTCGGGAAGGGTCTGGTCGCTTTTCAGCGTTTCTTTTCCTCCGATACTCGTTCCCCATAATCCTTTGTTGATGGAGTATTCCATTTTTTTGAAATCAGCTTCATATCCGTGTTTTTTCAGATAATCTATTTCATATTCGCGGGTGAGGGTCATGTCTCGTGTCGGAGTAAGTATTTTTATTTCAGGAGCTAATATTTGAAATGTAAGGTCGAAACGAACCTGATCGTTTCCTGCACCAGTACTACCGTGGGCGACATAATCAGCTCCGATTTCTTTGGCGTAATTGATAATGGCAATTGCCTGAAAAATACGCTCCGAACTGACTGAGATCGGATATGTCCCATTTCTGAGAACATTTCCGAATATCATATATTTTATGCTTTTATCGTAGTATTCTTGTGTTATATCGAGAGAGGCATGTTTTGTCGCACCCAGTTTGTAGGCGCGTTCTTCTATCGATTTCAGTTCTTCTTTACTGAATCCTCCGGTATTTGCGATTGCCGTATATAGTTCGTAGCCGCAGTCTTCTGTCAGATATTTGGCGCAGAAAGATGTGTCTAATCCTCCGCTAAATGCTAAAACAACTTTTTCTTTTTTCATATCGAGAGTATTTTATATTTAGATGTAGTTTATTTATTTTCGGAATGATGTTCTTCGGCGTGCGGGTCGAAGAGCATTCCCGTACACAGACACATCCTGCGATTTGTTCGTTGCAATATGTCATAATTTACACAGCTTTGGCATCCTTTCCAAAATGCCTCGTCATCTGTAAGTTCGGAAAATGTTACCGGACGGTATCCTAATTCCGAGTTGATTTTCATAACCGCCAATCCGGTTGTAAGTCCGAAAATTTTTGCATCCGGGAAACGGGATCGTGAAAGTTCGAATGCTTTTCTTTTGATTCGCTTTGCCAGTCCGTGTCCTCGATATGACTCTACGACAATAAGTCCGGAATTGGCTACAAACTGTTTGTTACTCCAGCTTTCGATATAGCAGAACCCTGCGAATTTATCTCCATCGAGAGCGATAATGGCTTTACCTTCGAGCATTTTTTGTTTTACATATTCCGGTGATCGTTTTGCAATTCCGGTACCTCTAACTTTCGCTGCTTTCTCGATCGTATCGAGAATCGTTTCTACATACGACAAGTGCTTCTCGCTTGCTACAATTACTTCAATTGTATCTTCCATTTTCTTTTGTTCTTTGGTCTGTTTTTAAGTAGAATAAACAGGCGCATCGGGTCATTTTAATATGTTAATATAATATCTCTTTTTTATTCTCCGTCGATAGAAGGGATTATGGTTTTTAAAGTTTCCAATACTTGGGATCGCGTAATTCCTTCACGTAAGATTAATAATATCGTGTCGTCTCCTGCAATCGTTCCCAATATTTCTTCAGCGGAGTGAGAGTCTATGTCCCAAGCTATTCCGCTGGCATAACCCGGACGTGTTTTAATGACTGCCAATTGTCCAGAGAATTCGATAGAAAGAAATCCGGATACCGGGCCTGCATAGTGATGTCGATTTTTTGTGTCGGCCAGTCTGCCGATTCCCGCAGTTTCGGGCATAACGTAAAGGTAGCCTCCGTCTTTACCTGCAACTTTGGCAATCTGCAATTGTTTTAAGTCTCTTGAAAGTGTCGCCTGAGTAAGGTCGAAACCTCTTTCTGTGAGTTGCTTTAGTAAATCTTCCTGACTACTGATTTTGTATGAAATAATGATTTCTTTAATTGCTTGTAACCTATCGACTTTATTTTTCATAAGATTATTCCTTTTTTGCAAGTCTGTCCTTCTCTGTATCTTATAGTACCTTTTTATTATGTCTGTTTTCAATATTTATGTTTCGTTTCTTATAGCGTTTTATGCTTTTAGAAAATAAAAAATGCACCGAAATAACTTTCGGAACAGTATTGAAATAAGATTTGAAATAGCTTCTAATTATAAAGTAGAAATTTTCCATTTGTATAATTATGCTATATTCTGATGCAAATGTAAGAATAAAAGTTTTATTATTGCATAAAATCTGAATTTATTTTGAATAAAATCGATATTTTGTTGTTTTATGCAGAAAATATTCTGCTTTGTGGTTGTTGAAATTGAATAATTTTGCAGAAATATCGATTGGTAGGTTTTATAGAAGGAAAACACAAAGAAGGCTTATAGTCTATCTAAACTTTCCGGTAAAAAATATTATCCGGTCGTTTTTGCGTTCTTTCGCTCTTTTCCCCGTTTTTACTTGTCGGATAGCCGGCTATCCGACAAGTAAAAACAGAAAAGCATCCTCAAAAGCAACTTTCAAATCAGATCCGAGTAAAATTAGACAGGCTCTTAAATCAATTATATAGTAAAGCTAAAATAGTTGCCAAATGATTTAATAATATTTTATTTTTTCCATTCCATGAAAAGTTCTTCTTCTCTGGTATGTATGTCAATTTGGGTTTCTACAATTTTGAAATTTTGTTTTTGATAAAATTCTATGGCTTTGAGATTTTTTTAATAAACGTGTAGTTGTAAAGCTATATATCGTTCTTTTGCAGTGTTCAGCAATTGTTTCCCAATGCCGTGCAATTGCATGTGTTCGGAAACGAAAATTCCTGCAATGTAGTTATTAACAAAACCGATAAATCCTACGATCTTTTTATTCTGGTCTGCGACATATATTTCGGCTTCGGATAGTGCCGATTTTACCTCATTAAAATTATCATGCCAATAGTGTTCGGGAATAAAGGAGTGAGTCTTCAGGTTGGTTTGCAGCCATAGTTGCATGACATCTTCGATGTCTTTTACTTCCATTTTTCTTATTTGCATGAGTCTTTTATCGAACTGAATTTTTTTTATTTTTTGTATTTCATCGCTTCGGGGACTAATTTTTTCAGATTCGCTATTCGAGAGGCATCAGATGGATGGGTACTTAAAAATTCGGGAGTGGAAGATCCTTGAGTTGCCATTCTTTCCCAAAATGCAGGGGCTTTTTCGGGATTGTAGCCGGCCATCGCCATAAAAATGAGTCCCATGCGGTCGCTCTCGGATTCTTGCTTACGAGAATAAGGCAGCATGACACCGACTTGTGTTCCGACACCGTATATTTGGTTTGCCAGAGCTTGTGCTGCATCAGACTTGTTTTGCATCAAAGTGTTTAACGCTATTCCACCATATTGGACGAGCATTTGTTGGCTGATTCGTTCGCTGCTATGCTTGGCGACTGCATGAGCTATCTCGTGTCCGAGAACGACAGCTAATCCGTCATCATCGAGAGTGTAGGGAAGTATGCCGGTATTTACGACGACTTTTCCTCCGGGCATGCAAAACGCATTCGGCGTATTATCGTTGACCAGCACGAATTGCCAATTATAAGAGGCGGCATCGGTTGCCATACCGTTGTTCTGCAGGAAATTCATGACGGCGTTTGCAATGCGTTGCCCGACACGTGTGACTTGCAGTGTCTTCATGTAGTCTGTCGATACTTTTGCCGTTTTCATGTAGTCCGAAAAACTTTGGTTACTTAAAGAAAGGACTTCTTGATCAGAAACGAGATTGAGCTGTCTTCGGCCGGTCAGCGGTACGCTGCTGCATCCGAGCATGATAAAAATAATAAACGATATGGCGATTTTTTTCATAAGCCGGGATTATTTTGAAGATAAAAGATCGTTTATTTCCGGGATAACAGAATAGGCCGTCTGGTCACAGGTACATGGAACTATCGAGATATAGCCATGAGCAAGTGCCCATTCGTCGGTTTCTTCATTCTCGGGTTCTAAATTCATAAAACGGCCGGTCAGCCAATAGTAATCTTTTCCGTGCGGGTCGATACGGTGGTCATACTCTTCGGTCCAGTAACCTTGAGCCTGACGGCAGATGCGAACTCCTTCCGGATGAGGAATCGCCGGAATATTGATATTTAGACAGACCGAAGGCGGAAGCCCTTTTTCTAAAACTTTTTTACAGCTTTCCCTTACGATTTCCCGGCAAGGTGAAAAATCTGCATTCGGTTCGTGACTGGCAAGAGAAAAACCGATAGAGGGGATTCCGATTATACAACCCTCCAAAGCAGCACCCATCGTTCCCGAGTAAACGATGCTGACGCCAGAGTTCGAACCGTGATTGATTCCGGATAATAGAAGGTCAGGCCGGCGGTCGAACAGTTGGTTCATAGAAAGTTTTACACAATCGACCGGTGTGCCGTTTGTCCGGTAGAAAGATATGTTTCTGTAATGTTCGATCAAATTGAGCCTTAAAGGAATACCGACAGATAATGCGCTTGATTGACCGGAACGGGGACTATCCGGAGCTACAACTACGATCTCCCCCAAATCTTCTATCATTTTTACCAGTTCGTGGACACCTTTTGCTTCTATTCCGTCATCATTCGTTACTAAAATAAGCGGTCTTTTTTCTGTAGCTGGGACTTTCATATATTTTAATTGTCAGGTTCTTCGTATGCAAATGTACAAAATAAACATTTTTCAGGCCGCTTTTTTTAACGTGTAGTTTATTCGAGTGCTAAATTAATTGAAAGGCACAGTAGTATCCGTCAAATTTATTTATCTTTGTCACGATGAGTGAGCACTTTACGTATATTCGGAATCTTATTGATGTTATTAACAATAAAGCCGACTTATCAACAATCGGGACATTTTTTTGTGTGCTGATAAATAGCAGAACATAAAAAACGGTTACTTTGTTCCCGATAAAATTTTGTGTTATGGGTAAAGTTATTGCTATTGCCAATCAAAAGGGGGGAGTAGGGAAAACCACTACCTCGATCAATTTGGCCGCATCATTAGCCGCGTTGGACAAAAAAGTTCTCGTGATCGATGCCGACCCACAGGCAAATGCTTCTTCAGGACTCGGGGTCGATCCTCGTACGGTTTCTGTATCGATTTATGAATGTCTGATCGGTGGAAATTCTTTACGTGAAGCGATTGTCGGATCTTGTGTTTCAGGATTAGACATCGTGTGTTCGAGAATCGATCTTGTCGGTGCGGAATTGGAACTCTTGAATGTAGAAAACCGGGAGAGAGTGTTGTCTCGGTTGTTGGATGAGGTCAAGCGGGAATATGATTATGTTTTGATAGACTGCTCTCCATCGTTGGGTTTGATAACCGTCAACTCTTTAACCGCTGCGGATTCGGTTATTATTCCGGTTCAGGCCGAATATTTTGCATTGGAAGGAATCAGTAAATTATTGAACACAATTAAGATTATCAAATCCAAATTGAATCCGGCACTGGAAATAGAGGGCTTTTTACTGACTATGTACGATGCTCGGCTAAGACTTGCCAATCAAATTTATGAAGAGTTGAAGAAGCATTTCAGGGATATGGTGTTTACTACCGTTATTCAGCGGAATATCCGGTTGAGCGAAGCTCCCAGTCATGGTATCCCGGCGATATTGTACGATCCGGATTCTCGCGGAAGTATTAATCACATGCAACTGGCAAAAGAGTTGATCGAAAGAGAGAGTTGATTTTATAAGATAAACCTGTCTTGCCCGGCAGGTATAAAAGGGCGACATACTATGGCTACATTTAAAAGAAACGCTTTGGGACGTGGACTCGATGCACTCATTACGATGGATGAGGTGAAAACGGAAGGGTCTTCGTCGATAAATGAAATAGAAATTTCAAAAATAAAACCGAATCCGGATCAACCCAGACGGGAATTTGATCAGGAAGCGTTGTCGGAACTGGCTACATCTATTCGAGAATTGGGTATTATACAGCCGATATCCTTACGCCAGATATCGGACGGAACTTATCAGATCATTGCCGGAGAACGTCGTTACAGGGCTTCTATTATGGCCGGTCTTAAAACTATTCCGGCTTATGTGCGTACAGCAGAAGATGAAACGATGATGGAGATGGCGCTGATAGAAAATATTCAACGGGAAGATTTGAATTCTATCGAAATCGCATTGACGTTTCAGAAATTGATCGAACAGTATAATCTGACTCAAGAACGTTTGAGCGATCGGGTCGGTAAGAAAAGGACGACTATTGCTAATTATCTGCGTTTGTTGAAACTGCCGGCCGAAATTCAAATGGGGCTGAAGAACAAATTGCTGGATATGGGGCATGCGCGGGCTTTGCTGTCGATCGATGACCCGGCACTTCAGTTGAAAGTATATGAATTGATACAAGAGAACGGTTATTCTGTGCGTAAAGTCGAAGAAATTGTGAAAAGTCTTTCCGAAGGACATTCGATAGAAGAGGCGAAAAAGCCGAAAGTTCCTTCTCGTCCTACTTCACGCGAAGAATATGATATTCTGAAAAAACATCTTTCTTCATTTTTTAATACAAAAGTTCAGTTTACTTGTAACGATGAGGGAAAAGGAAGGATTAGTATTCCTTTTAAAAATGAGGAGGAGTTGGAACGTTTGATCGCTATTTTTGATAAATTGAAATAGTATTTTGACAGGGATATATTACATATACAGACATAAGATACTGGGGATCTTTTTAATTATATGTCTTTTAATCCCGATGTCGGTTGTCCCGGTATCGGCTCAAGTACAGACGGAAGTTTCTACCGGAAAAGATTCTCTTTATGTCATCGGTACAGAAGAGAGGTCTATCGATGTTGTCGATACTACCGGATTGGAGGTCGACCGTAGAGATAGTGTCGTGTTCAACCCCGATCCGATGAAAGCCGTTTGGTTATCGGCATTAGTCCCGGGTTTAGGACAGATTTATAACCGGAGATATTGGAAATTGCCGATTGTAATAGGCGGGTTTATGGGATTGACATATGCCGTCTCATGGAATGGCAGATATTATACCGATTATTCTCAGGCATATCGGGATGTCATGGATAGTGATCCGACTACCGATAGTTATATAAATTTTCTTCCGTATAACCGTAGGAATGATAAAGAATGGATCGAATCGAATACCGAATGGCTGAAAAGTGCGATGAAACGGAAAAAGGATTTTTACCGTCGTAATCGGGATTTATGTATTATATCTATGATCGGGGTTTATGTCGTGGCCATGATCGATGCTTATGTCGATGCACAATTATATCATTTTGACATTACTCCTGACGTTTCGATGCATTTGCTTCCGGCTGTAATGGAGCCTACTCCGTTTTCGAGTACTTCATTGGGGTTGCAATGTGCGATAACTTTTTAAAAATGAATTGATTATGCAGAAAATAGTGCTTGTATTTCTTTTTTCGTTTTTGCTGTTCCCTGTTTGGGGGACGATAGACGAACCTCAGAAAATCAGAACAGCTAAAGATACGATTTCAGATCACGAAATCGTTTTACCAGAGAGCCTTGAAGCTGACGTCGATAGTCTTCTGTCCAGTTGGTTTTTAAAGAAATATGCCATAATCGATGAAAATTGTATAAGAAGCAGTGTTAATATAGATTATCCGGATTCCGTTTATATTCAGCGTTTGGCGGCTTTACCTACTGTTATCGAAATGCCGTATAATCAGGTTGTAAAAAGTTATATAACTCTTTATACTGAGAAGCGTCGTGAATTGGTCGAAACGATGATCGGTCTGAGTGCCTATTATTTCCCTATTTTCGAACAAGCTCTTGAAAAAGCCGGATTGCCTCTTGAATTGAAATATCTGCCGATTATCGAATCGGCTTTGCGCCCGGACGCTGTTTCCCGTGCGGGAGCTACCGGATTATGGCAGTTTATGATCGGTACGGCAAAACCTTTAGGTCTTGAAGTAAATAGTTTGATAGACGAACGTCGAGATCCTGTTCGTTCGTCAGAAACAGCCGTACGATATTTAAAAGAATTGTACAATATTTATCAAGACTGGCCTCTTGCCATAGCCTCCTATAATTGTGGTCCGGGAAATGTAAATAAAGCGATCCGCCGTTCGGGTGGCAAAAAAGACTATTGGGAAATTTATAATTATCTGCCGAAGGAAACCCGGGGATATGTACCTGCGTTTATTGCAGCTAATTATGTGATGCATTATTACCAAAAACATAATATTTGTCCGGTTCTTACCGACTTGCCCTTGACGACCGACACGATACAGATCAGCGACCGCATTCATTTGAAGCAGATTGCTGATGTTTTGGAAATTCCTATGGATCTATTACGAGGGCTTAATCCGCAATATCGAAAAGATATTATTCCGGGAGATACCCGTTTGAGAACATTGTGTCTGCCTGCGCAGCAGGCTTACGCTTTTATCGATGCGAAAGATTCTATCGTCAATTATCAATCTGAGATATATGGTCGGCGGACGACTGTCGAACCTGCAGGTTATTATGCTTCGACCGGAAGCGGCAGTTGGGTATATCATCGTGTAAGAAAAGGAGAGTCCCTTTCTGTAATCGCCAATCGTTATGGCGTTTCTGTCCGGAATCTCCGTAATTGGAATCATTTAAAGAATAATAATATCGTAGCCGGACGAAGACTGAAAGTTTATCGTGCCGAACTTGCTCGGAAAGCTCCTTCTAAAAAGGTCGAGAAACCGGATAGTATAACTGTCATCTCTAAGGATTCGACTTTTATTGCGCAATCTATGAAAGAAGTAAAAAACGAAACTGCCGTTATTTCTTCGGTTTCGAGTAAGAAAAATATTTCGACGGCACGTAATCCGCGCAATCCTGCCTATGATCGTTATCATTATCATAAGGTCATTCGGGGAGAGAGTTTATGGACTATTTCGCAACGTTTTCCGGGTGTTACTACTGATTTGCTAAAGAAAATAAATAATCTGAACTCGTCTTCTTTAAAGATCGGTCAGATCCTTAAAATTCCGGAAGTCTAAGAGCTTGTCTAATAGCCTGTTTAAATTTTCCAATAAAAAAATACTATCAGGTCATTTTTGCGTTCTCTTCCGGTCTTTTTCCTTGTTTTCCCCTCGTCAGATAGTCCGCTATCCTCCTCGTAAAAACAGAAAAACATACTCGGAAGAAATTCTCAAAACTGACCCGAGTAAAATTCAGACAGGTTCTTAAAAGCCTCTGAAACTCCTTTTTATTCCATCCCGAGTAGAATCGAAATTATCTTGATTATATAGAAATTTTCCACAATTTGTGTCAAAAAATACTCTTTCAGACAGGGTTGTGTATTTATTTTTGTGACATGATAAAATGTCTATAAATGAAGAACACGTTCTGTTATATCCTATTTGTTTTACTTCTATGTGTTTTTTGTTCGTTCGATGTCGAGCGCATTCCTGTCATTTATATGATCGGAGACTCGACAATGGCCGATAAACCTCTTTCGGGCGGAAATCCTGAACGAGGTTGGGGACAGATGTTCCCCGGATTTTTGACGCCGGATATTCGTGTTGATAACAGAGCTCTGAATGGACGCAGTAGCCGGAGTTTCAGGAATGAAGGGCATTGGGAACTCGTACGGAAAAGACTTCGTAAAGGAGATTATGTGTTTATCCAGTTCGGGCATAATGATCAAAAAGCTGATACTGCTCGTCATTCGGATGCAGAAACCGACTATAAGATCAATTTAGGAAAATATATAGATGAAACTCGGGAAGCTGAGGCAATACCGGTACTTTTTACTCCTATTGTCCGTAGAAAGTTTAACTTGGACGGTACATTAGCAGATACGCATGGGAAATATACCGATGCGGTAAGAGTTGTTGCTAAGGAAAAACAAGTTTTATTAATCGATTTAAATAAAATGTCTGCCAGTTTGCTGGAACGGTACGGACAGGAAAAATCTACTTCTCTTTTTGTCTGGGTCGAACCGGGAATCTGTGCAGCATTGCCTGAAGGGAAACAAGATAATACTCATCTTAATGTGCGAGGTGCGAGGATAATTGCCCGTATGGTCGCCGAGACGATAAAAGAGACTATTCCTGCTCTTGCTCCTCATATCGTAGTGTATGATTACGTTGTAGCCAAAGATGGTAGCGGAGATTTTTTTACTATACAAGAGGTCATTGATGCAGTACCTGATTTCAGGAAAAAAAGGCGTACGACGATTTATATACGGGAAGGCGTCTATAAAGAAAAGGTTATTTTGCCGGAGAGTAAAATAAATGTTTCATTTATAGGAGAGTCCCGAACTAAGACTATTTTGACTTATGATGATTATGCTTCTAAAATGAATGTATTCGGAGAGGAGATGTCTACTTCGGGTTCTGCTTCATTTTATGTTTACGCTCCGGATTTTATAGCAGAGAATATGACTTTCGAGAATAGTGCAGGACCTGTCGGACAGGCTGTTGCCGTTTTTGTGAGCGGAGATCGTTCTGTATTCCGGAATTGTCGTTTTCTGGGCTTTCAGGATACTCTTTATACTTATGATAAAGATAGCCGGCAATATTATGAAGGTTGCTATATCGAGGGAACGGTCGATTTTATTTTCGGAAAATCTACTGCGTGGTTCGAGAACTGTACAATTCACAGTAAACGCTCAGAAGGGTATCTTACTGCAGCGGCGACTCCGGCAGGAAAGGCATACGGGTATGTTTTCCATAATTGCCGGTTGACGGCAGATCGCTCTGTCGAAAATGTTTATTTGGGGCGTCCTTGGCGTCCTTTTGCCCGGACTTTGTTTATTGAATGCGATATGGGTAGCCATATTTCTCCTGAAGGGTGGCATAATTGGAAGAAACCCGATGCTGAAAAGACAACTTTTTATGGCGAGTATAAAAGTCGGGGTGGGGGTGGAAATTGTGAAGATCGAGTTAGTTGGTCGCATCAGCTTACGAATAAAGAGGCGGATCAGATAACTTTAAAAAATGTATTGAGTGGAAACGATGGGTGGAATCCCCAGATAATCGAAACAGTTAAATAGTATAAATATAAAATTATAACCATGAAACAGATGATGAAACGATTCGGATTTTTATTTCTTTTATGTTTGTCGGTGATCGGTTCGATCCGTGCAGAAGAGAAACTTTTGTATTCTACGACATTTCAAGATTGGGAATCTTCTTCTGCAAGCGATGATGCAGTCGTTGTACCTGCAAAGACTCATTTTTCGAACGAGGATTTTTCCTTTTCTTTGTCTCAGGTAGTTGTTTCTCCGACAGGAACAGATTCTAAATTTACCAGTTCTTATGTGACTCCCGGTTATATTCGGGCAGAAAAAAAAGATAATTCTGCTATCGAAATTTCTGCATTGAAGTCGGTTACGAAAATCGAATTTGTAGAAGCTGCTACCGGAAATGATCGGGGATTGGGTGTGCAGATAAAGTATGAAGGTCAGTCTGAGTGGGAAACGATTTTCGATACGCCATTGGACGGAACATACTATTATGATTCTAATAACGAGAAATATAAAGATACACAGGGACATTTGGTGTCTATTTCCATTCCGGAGGAAAAACAAAAGAACGTATCTATCCGCTTTTATAATTTGAATGGTTCTCAATATGCATTCCTGCTTAGTCTCGACATTTATGGCGATTATGTTTCTACGGCCGAACAGGTAACGTTGAGTACAAAAACGAATATCGAAGGTGCAGGGAATATATCCGTTTCTCCGGTATCGGAGACTTATGATATAAACTCGACAGTAAAAGTTTCTGCTGAGGCTGCTTTTGGATATGAATTCGTAAACTGGACAGATGATGATAGCGGTGCGGTATTGGGAAGCGATCCGGAGTTGGAACTTGTTTTAAATACCGATCGGAAAATAACTGCTAATTTCAATAAACTGACTTTGTATAAGCTGACTGTTTCTGTCAACGGTTCTCGGTGGGGTAAAATCTCTTTTTCTCCTGAAGCAGAGGATAATTTTTATCCGGAAGGAACTATCGTGACGCTTTCGGTGGTAGATAATCCTGTTACGATATTCGGAGGCTGGAGCGACGGGCAGACAGAAAAAGTACGTACTGTTCAGATAAACGGGAATGTAGAGCTTTCAGCAAATTTCGATCAAAAGGATTTTATTGTAGGGTGGGATTTTAATGATGCTGCCAGTGCTGAAAAAAGAAAAGAGATTCCCGCACCGTTCTATTCTGAATCTACGAATCAGGGATTGCTTTCAGCTTATGAGCCGACCGGAGCATCGGTAAATTGGTTGTACCATGCTGCGGAATATACTCCGGCACATGCAAATGCACGGCTTTGGACGACTGATTTCAGTTCTCGGCGTTATTTTCAGGCTCAATTTTCGACTAAAGGATATACGAATATAGAGGTTACATCGCTGATGTCCGGAAGTTATCAGGTATATTCTAAGCAAAAAATGCAGTATTCGTTAGATAATAAAGATTTCAAAGACCTTGTGACGATAGATCTTTCTTCGGTTTACGGGAAGTCGTTGTGGGAAGATTGTATCGGGAAACTTCCTGCTGAGGCAGAGGATCAATCTATGGTTTATATCCGTTGGATTGCTGACGAAACAAGCACGATATTGGGTTCGGGGAATGACGGTACGACCTTAGCTAATGTATTCGTGTTTGCCGATCCTAAAAATGAATATGATCCGGAAGCACCCGTATTAGCTTCGTCAGTTCCGGCTGAGGGTTCTTCTTCAGCTTCTGCAAATGGAGCATTAATTTTGAATTTTAACAAGAAAATAAAAGCCGGTACGGGAGATGTCGTATTGAACGGAGTCTCTTTAGTCCCTGAATATGGATCTACGTCTGTTACTTTGCCTTATACGAAATTAACTTACAATACCCCTTATTCTGTGGATATTCCGGCCGGTTTTGTAACCAATGTATCAGGGATACCTAATGACGCGTTTTCTGTAACGTTTACGACAATGAGTCGTCCCGATCCGATCGCAAAAGTTTTTGATGTCGTAGTGGCACAGGACGGTTCGGGGGATTATACGTCTGTAAAAGACGCAATCGATGCCGCACCTTCCGACCGTACATCTCCGTGGTTGATTTATATTAAAGCGGGAAAATATCAAGGCCATCTTGAAATTGCAAAACCGTATATTCATCTGATCGGGGAGGATGCGGAGAGTGTTATTATTTCGGACGACCGAGTCAGCGGAGACAATGATTTAGGCAAGCCTGTTTATTCTCCAACTGATGGGGCTACCGTATATGTCACCGGAGACAATTTTTATGCGACGGGTATTTCGTTTGAAAACGAATACGGAATAACTGCACAGGACGGACCTCAAGCTCTTGCCTTGTGTACTTATAGTGACCGGGCTATCTTGAATAGATGTAAGTTGAGAAGCTATCAAGATACTTACCTTACTTCGAATAAAACAGGGAGACGTCATTTCCTGAACGAATGTTTTATCGAAGGTGCTGTCGATTATATTTATGGAGCTGGGGATGTATTCTTTAATAAATGTACATTGTATAATACCCGTAAATCGGGAGGATATATCGTTGCACCGAATCATAAGAAGGAAGAAAAGTGGGGCTATGTCTTTGATCATTGCGTTATCGACGGAAATGCCGATGTCGAAGGGCTTTATTTCGGCAGACCTTGGCACGATTCGCCTAAGACGGTATTTTTATATACTACATGCAAAGTCCCTGTTTATGCAAAAGGTTGGTATTTTACGATGGGAGGTATTCCTGAAATATGGGCAGACTATAAAACCGTAGATGCATACGGAGATCCGGTCGATGTGTCATTGCGTAATGATTATTATTACTACTATGAAGGAGAAACAATTATAGATGAATCTACCGGACAACCGAAAAAAGATGAGAACGGAGTAACCATGAAAGAGAATAAAATTGAGGGTTACGCCAAAAATTCGCTGACTGATGAAGAGGCTGCAGCTTATACGATCGAAAATGTAATGAGTGGAAGTGATGATTGGGATCCGGCAATTATGACGGAGAGTGTCGAAGCACCGTCCGGTTTGAAGATAGATGGTAAGACGTTAAGTTGGGAAGCTTCGAAGTATGTCATCTGTTATGTCGTAAAAAAGAATGGATCTACGATAGGTTTTGTAAAGGCAGATGCGGCGGAGTTGGTATATGAGGATGAGCTGATGCAGTCCGGTGATGAATATACAGTTCAGGGAGTGAGTGAATATGGTATGTTGAGCGAATTGTCGGAAGTTGTTAAAGCTGATGTATCCGGGATAGAAACTCTTGATTTACCGGATTACATTGCTTATCGAAACGGTGATGAGATCGTGGTTAGAAATATTCCGGAATCGGCGACAGTAAGCGCTTATTCTTTAACGGGTACAGTCTTGGCACGGGAAAAAGTATCGGACGGTACTTTCCGGATAAGCACTGTTCAGCCTTGTATTATTCGTATCGTTTCAGAAAAAAAGACAAGTGTGTTCAAAATGTTGTGATAGCATTTATTAATTATTAATGTGTGTATTTGTGATGAAAGTCCGGAAGGGATCTGCCTTTCCGGACTTTTATTTTTTAGAAAGTTTTATAGAAGAGGGATAGCAGAAGCAAGGAATAACAATAAATGCACCTATTCTGTTGATTCCTACACATTATTAAGTGCCGGTCATGTGTATCTTTGTACCATTAAAGTTTATTACAAATGAAAAACATATCTATCTGTATTATAATCTCGATACTTTCGTTGGTTTGTGTGCAGGCGCAAACGCCGGCATTTCCCGGAGCAGAGGGGCACGGTCGTTATACGACCGGAGGACGAGGCGGAACTGTTTATCATGTGACTACGCTTGAAGATACCGGATTGAAGGGAAGTTTGCGTTATGCTGTTGTGCAGAAAGGAGCGAGAACAATCGTTTTTGATGTTGCCGGGACTATTTTTCTGAAAAGTACGTTGAAGATAGCGAATGACGATATTACTATTGCCGGACAAACAGCTCCCGGACAGGGTATTTGTATCGCGGGTTGGCCGGTATCCGTGTCGGCGAATAATGTTATTATCCGTTATGTGCGTTTTCGTATGGGAAATGAAAGTGGAACAGAGGAAGATGCTTTAGGCGGATGGGGGAAAAAGAATATCATTGTTGATCACTGTTCGATCAGTTGGTCTGTAGATGAGTGTTGTTCGTTGTACGGGTCTGATAACTTGACTTTACAATGGTGCATTATTTCAGAAAGCCTGCGTACGGCAGGACATGAAAAAGGCACGCACGGATATGGCGGAAATTGGGGTGGCGCTAAGGCCTCTTATCATCATAACTTATTGGCGCATCATGACAGCAGAGCTCCTCGTTTAGGTCCGAAAGCGGGAACTCAGACACGAGAATATATGGATTTGAGGAACAATGTAATTTATAATTGGTCGGGTAATGGTTGTTATGGTGGTGAGGGAATGAAAATAAACATCGTAAATAATTATTATAAACCCGGACCGGCGACAAAAAGTGCGGCAACTTCTGCTAAGGTGCGGTATCGGATTGCCGGAATCGGCATTCGTACGGAAAGCTATGTTTCTAAATATCCTGATTTTGCTCCTATGAAACATGTTTGGGGGAAATATTATGTCGACGGAAATGTTGTCGAAGGTTATTCGGACGTAACGAAAGATAATTGGACGAAAGGTATTTATGAACAGATCGACAATAATTCTTGTGACGGATTATATACTCAGGTTACAAAAGACACCATTAAATTAGATACTCCTCTGGAAACGGATGTTATAACTACTCATACGGCAACTCAGGCATTGGGACGTGTTTTATTGTATGCAGGATGCTCTCTTGCAAGGGATGAAGTGGACGCCCGCATAGTGAGGGAGACGGAGTACGGGATAACGACTTATACCGGAAGCGTTTCTGCAGATGCGAAAAGCAAACCGGGATTAATAGATTTACCAGATGATGTTAAACCGGAAGGGGCGACAAGCGCATGGCCGGAGTTATCGGACGGAGGAGTAACAGAAGCGGAATTGATAGATACGGACGGTGACGGGATTCCCGATGTATGGGAAGAGGCTCACGGATTGAATAAAAATAATGCGGCAGACGGAAAGATTGTTAACTCTGAGGGTTATACGAATCTTGAAGTGTATATGAACAGCCTTGTTGCAGAGATTACCGAGAATCAAAATAAAGTTGTAGATTATACGCCTATTGTCCCGACTTCTTTGGAGACATTGTTGAAGAATGCTTCTGCCGGAGATGTGCTGGAAGTGACAAGCGAGGTTATAGGAAAGGAGTTGACGGTAGATAAAAATATCACGATAAAGGCTAAATCGGGCTTGATAGGACCTCCAGTGTTGGAAAAGGTGACTTTTAAAATTAAAAATGGAGCAAGTATTGCTTTAGATGGTCTTATTTTATTTTATGATCGTCCTGATGAAGAACCGACTGACAGCAAATATCTGATCAGCGTCACGGGGGAAGCTCAGACGATTCCGGAAATTTCGTTTAGAAATTGCGAAATTTACGGATATGGGCGTGGTGCTGTTCGGGCTGATGACAAGACGAATATTGCTGTAATCGGTAAGTTGGAAGTCGATAATTCGGTCTTTCATGATATGTGTAAGGCAAGTCCCAATTATTCTGTTTTGGGATTTGCTAAAGCTGAGCTTTCAGAAGCGGAATTGACAAATAGCTCGTTTTTTAATTGTTCGGGGGGAGTTTTTGTAAATGGGGGAGCTGTGCCTCTGAATTTCAAAATGAGCAACGTGACGGTTTTGGATTGCGGAACGGATGCGGACGAGACTCAGACCGGGAATGCGGCGAGAGCATCTAATGAGATTATTGCTACCGGGGCTTGTACCGGTTCTGTTTATAGATTGGAGAATTGTATAATTTCAGGGTTTGAAACGAAAAAAGTCGTATTGAATGATGATGCGTATGTTCAAAATTGTCTGATTGAGAACGAGGTAACCGGTGACTTGAAAACCGATACGCGGATTAATGCTTCTGTCATCTCGAAAGATTATGATTCTTATATTTTGACTACAGACTATTTTGTCGGGGATGAGGTGGGTGATTCTCGATGGACGTTGAAATCTTCGGAGACAGGAGGTCTTGTTTCGGATTTAGGACAGAATAGCGATATGAGAGTTTGTGTTTCGGGAAATCGGATTCATTTTGCGGGTATATCGGGTACTGTTATGGTAGATGTATTTGCAATAAATGGAAGTATTGTTCTGAAAAAAACAGGAGACGGAGAGAGTATTTCGTTTGAATTGCCTTCGGGCTTCTATGTCTTGCGTGTGGTTTCGGGCAGACAAGTAAATGTATTTCGTGTGAATGTAAGGTAAAAAGATTGTTTTAGGTTTATTGCGTTTTAATTATGAGATTTTTTTGGTCAATAATATTGTTTCTGTTTTTTACTTTTTCGTTGCATGCGAAGATAAAGATAATTACGATCGGAGATTCTACGATGGCTGAATATGATCCTTCTACTACCGAAAAGGTCGGGTGGGGGCAAACATTATCTATGTTCGTTTTGTCGGATGCCGCTACGGTAATTGATGATGCCCGAAGCGGTCGGAGTAGCAAATCTTTTATTTCGGAAGGATTATGGGATGCTTCGAAAGCAAAAATATCTCCGGGAGATTATGTTTTGATACAGTTCGGCCATAATGATGAGAAGACAAATGTGGAAGGAACCGGTTCTACTATTCCCGAGTTTAAATCGAATTTGAAAATGTTCGTGTCCGAGACAAAAGCTGCCGGAGGAGTCCCGGTATTGTTTACCCCTATCGTAAGATGTAATTTTTCCGGAAATAAGATATCGGAGACAGGACGACATATAACGGCGGACGGAGATTATGCCGCTGCTGTTCGCGAGGTTGCCGCAGAGACCGAAACTTCTATCGTCGATCATACCGAGTTGACGAGAGTTTTGGTAGAGGAATATGGAGAGACGAAAGCTCTTTCGGAATTGTATGCGTCCGGAGACAGGACGCATACTAAAATGAATGGTGCTATTGTTTTTGCCCGATTAGCGGCTGAGGAATTGTTAAGACAGAACATTTTGTCAGATTGTCTTTCTGTTGCTCCGTCTTTAATGGTAAGTCCGTCTTCGGAGTGTGATTTCGGAATGGTTTATGTCGGTTCTTCATCGGAGTATCTTTTTTCTGTCAGCGGTTCATCTCTTGATCCGGCTAACGGTTCGGTGACGATAACTGTTACTGAAGGGTATGAAGTTTCTTTGATAAAAGAGGGGGATTATGCTTCTTTTTTGCGGTTACCTTATGAAAACAGAGAGTTGGCTTATACTTCTTTTTATGTACGTTTTGTCCCCGGTATAGCGGGAGATATAACCGGAGTTTTGACTTTGACCACCGGAGAGATGAAAAAAGAGATACTCCTTTCCGGAACGGGATTGGATGCATCGACCGGAGTGCGGTCGGAAGTCGTTTGGAAACTGGATGGAGACGAGAATCCTGTTGTATCCGGGTCGATAGTCGCTCTTCCCGAAAGTTGGAGTAATATGTTCGTTTCGGATTATAACCGTGTAGGCGGTATTTCGGAAAAATCTCAACGAAACTTGATTTCGGGAGGATCATGGCCTAAAGAGGAGGATGAGGTTTCGGATCGTTATATTCAGTTTGGGATTTCTATACCGGAAGGAAAAACGTTTACTGTGGATAATATCAGTTTCGTTGTTGCCGGTTCGGGGGGTAACGGAATGTGTTATCGGGCGCGTTATTTCAAAGCTTCCGATATTTCGGCTGTAATGACATTGAGTGAGCAGAAAAATATGTCGAACGGGGTGTTGAACGAAGTTTCGGTCAATCCGATGTTGGAGTTATCTGCTGGAGAAATACTTTATATACGTATATATCCTTGGTATTCTTCTGTGGCAAATGGAAAAACGATTTGCCTGAAGGATGTCAAGATTTCCGGCTTGAGTAAGGATATGAGTCCTTCGAATATTTTAGCAGAGCAATTTTCTCCGGAAATAAAGATAGATAAAACTGCATTTCGGGATAGTCTGACGCTTACTTATATATTAAAGGATAGAACCCGGACAAAAATTTCATTGATCTCTGCTTCCGGGCAGCTTGTACGTTCTTGGGATCGGGGTGTTCAGAGCGCAGGGATGTACGATTGGTGTATAGATGGCTCGATGTTGAATAAGGGGACTTATTTTATTTCTTTGCTAACAGAGCAGGGAAGAAAGACGATGAAAGCCTTAAAAAAGTAGAGGAATATTTTTATTTATCAGTCGAAGTAATTTTAAAACGCTAATTATATGAAACAAACCTTGAAAGACCTGACGAGAAAGTCCGTATTTTTGTCGATGATGTTATTGGCTTGTTCTGGAATTTTCGCTAAATCGAAAACAAAATGGGCAGTGAATCCCGAACTTCCGATGTCGGTAAGGATGTGTCAGTCTGAGATTATTCGTAATCCGGAGGGATGGATGCTCGATTTTTCTACAAAATTGAAATGGAATTATTGTCATGGACTTGAATGTCAGGCATTTTTGGATGTTTATGACCGCTATGGAGGAGATTATCTTTATAAATATGTAAAACAGTTTGCCGATACGATGATCAACGAGAACGGTCAGATATATGGTTATAAGAAGACAAATTATAATCTGGATCATGTAAATTCGGGAAAGATTTTGTTCAGGTTATATGAACGGGAAAAAGATCCGCGTTATAAAATCGCAATGGATACATTGCGAGCACAGTTGGCTTCCCAGCCTCGTACTTCAGACGGAGGATTTTGGCATAAAAAAATATATCCGTATCAAATGTGGCTCGATGGGATTTATATGGGATCACCTTTTTATGCTCAATATGCCGCAACATTTAATGAACCGGAAGATTTTGCAGATGTTGTAAGTCAGTTTTTGATCATTGCGAAACATACGTATGATAAGAAAACCGGTCTTTATCGTCATGCATGGGATGAGATAAAGGCATTGCCTTGGTCTGACTTGAAAACCGGGCAAGCTCCGCATGTTTGGGGTAGGGCATTGGGCTGGTATATGATGGCTATTGTAGATGCTCTGGATTTTATTCCGGAAAACCAACCGGGTAGAGACAAGATGATTTTGATTCTAAATGATCTTGTGAAAATATTGCCGGAATATCAGGATCAACGTACGGGAGCTTGGTATCAGGTCGTAGATATGCCGGATAGGAAAGGTAATTATTTGGAAATGTCTTGCACGCCTATGTATGCTTATGCTATTGCTAAAGGTGTGCGTAAAGGATATTTGCCTGAAAAAAGTTTGTCGATCGCTCAAAAGGCTTATCAGGGTATTTTGGATAATTTTATAGTAGTGGATGATAAAGGTATCGTCTCTTTGACCCGTATTTGCGGTGTCGCCGGGTTAGGAGGGAGAAAACCTTATCGAGACGGTTCGTTTGACTATTATGTGAATGAAATCGTTAGGGATAATGATCCTAAAGGTGTCGCACCCTTTATTATGCTCTGTCTTGAAATGGAGAAATAAGCGTGGAATGCTTTTATTTGTGTTGATTAAATAAACCAAAAGGGCCGTTCTGTTGTTGTTAATGGAGTCGGCCTTTGGTGTATTAAGAGCTAGTTTAAATTTTCCGGTAAGGAAAATATATCGGTTCTTCTTTATGTTTTCTTTCGGTCTGTTTTCTTGTTTTTATTTGTCGGATATTCCATTATCTTTTTCGTAAAAACACGAAACTTTTCTCAAAAGAAATAGTCAAAGCCGACCTGAGTAAACCTTAAACAGATCCTAACAGACTGTTTAAAGTTTGCTCAAAAAAGAATAAGATTGATTTTCAGAAGATTCGAGGCTGTTTAAGGCGAAAGAGTAATGAATCGTATTGAATTGTAATAATCTTAATGGCTTGAAAATCGACTTATTACCTTTGGGATAGGCTGTTAAAAAATATTTCTGTAAAATTTAAACAGACTTTAAATTCAATTTATAAAAATAAAGTCGTATTTTTGCGAAGAACTGTTACTAAAAACGATTTTACAATATTTATTCATTCTAAAATCAACAAGTTATGGACAGAGAAGAAATCGGTTTGAATGCCGGACTCGTATGGAATGCCCTTAATGAAAGCGAAGGTTTAACTTTGAAAGGGCTTAAAAAGGTAACTAAACTGAAAGATAAGCAGTTGTATGCTGCTTTGGGTTGGTTGTCACGTGAGGATAAGGTTACTATCGAAGAAGTTGAAGGTGACCTTTTGGTGAACTTGATCAAATACTAATATCTATAATAAAGGCTCTGAATAAAGAGCCTTTTGCTATTAAGTATTCTGTAGTGTTTGTAAAAGAAACGGTTTGGAAAGTTTTTCTGAACCGTTTCTTTTTCTTTGCGAGTATTTTTTTTGAGAACAATTTGTTTTATGCTTCTGTTACGTGTGAATTTTTGTTTTCAGAGAATCATCTTCGAAAGTATCTCTCCAAACTGACCCGAGTAAAATTTAGACAGGTCTAAACAGGTTCTAAAAAAAGGAAAGAAAATTAATCCCCTTTTATGTATAATAAAAATGAGAAATTGTATATTGCAGCCTGATTGTGTTAATAAATAGAGTGTATTCCATGAAAACATTTGCTTGCACGCTTTTTTTAAGTTTTGTTCTTGTTTTTTCTATTTCTGCTAATGCCGCTTATCCGATAATTGTAGTGGCTCAAGATGGCAGCGGAGATTTTGTGACTATACAGGATGCTGTCGATTCTGTCCGTGATTTCACCCTTGTACCTCGTGTAATACATGTAAAAAGGGGCATTTATTATGAAAAGGTAGAGATCCCTTCGTGGAAATGCGACATAACTTTAAAGGGTGACGGTCCGGAGGAAACATTGATTTATTATGATGATTATGCTGCATTGCGCCGGATGGGGACATTTCGTACTTATACCTTACAAATACGAGGGAATCGTGTAACGTTAGAAAATCTTACGATAGAGAATCGGGCAGGACGAGTAGGGCAGGCCGTAGCATTGCATGTAGAAGGAGACTGCGTAACTGTTCGTAATTGTCGGTTGTTGGGAAATCAAGATACATTGTTTACAGGGAATGAGAATAGTCGGCAGTATTATGATCGGTGTTATATAGAGGGGACTACCGATTATATTTTCGGCCCGGCGACTTGTTGGTTTGATCGTTGTATCCTTCACAGTAAATCCGATTCTTATATTACTGCGGCATCTACGCCGAAGAATCATAAAAACGGTTATATTTTTTATAAATGCGATTTGACAGCTTCCGATGGAGTTGTTAACGTGTATTTAGGTCGTCCTTGGAGACCGTATGCATCGGTGGTATTTTTAGAGTGCAAGATGGGAAGGCATATTCGTCCGGAAGGATGGCATAATTGGCGAAATGCGGAAAATGAGAAAACTGCCCGTTATGCCGAGTATGCTTCTATAGGAGAAGGCGCAAATCCAGAATCCAGAGTTTCTTGGTCGTTGCAATTGGATAAAGATGATGTGTCTTTATACGTTCCCGAATCTGTTTTGGGAGGGGATTGGTTTAGAAAGACGTGTATTGAAAGTGCGCATAAAAAATCCTCGTAATTTGTCGAAATTTCCCCCTTTTGATTTTGTATGGTGTTTATTTTTGCACTGAAACTAATTTAATAAGTGCTATGAAGAATATATGGACTGCTGTAATTTGCCTGTTACTTTGCTGGGGAACAGTTTCTGCACAATCTTATGTCTCGAAAGTCTGGGTCTCCGATTTGGGAAACGGAAAGTATAAGAATCCTGTTTTAGACGCTGATTATTCTGATCCGGACGTTTGCCGGGTAGGCGATGATTATTATATGACATCTTCGAGTTTTGCGTGCGTACCCGGTCTTCAGATTCTTCACTCTAAAGATATGGTGAATTGGCGTATTATAGGAACAGCTATTGAACGCTTGCTTCCTGAAGAACGTTTTTCTCAGATGCAACATGGAAACGGTGTTTGGGCACCCAGTATAAGATATCATCAAGGAGAGTTTTATATTTATTATGGTGATCCCGATACGGGAATTTACATGGTAAAGTCTAAAGATCCTGCGGGGAAATGGGATAAACCTGTATTGGTAAAAGCTGTTAAAGGGATTATCGATACCTGCCCGTTATGGGATGAAGATGGTAATGCTTATATAGTACATGGCTATGCCGGAAGTCGTGCCGGTCTGAAAAGTATTTTAGGATTGACCCGTATGACTCCGGACGGGACACAGGCGATCGGAGAGTCCAGAATTATTTTTGACGGACATATTGGCAATGCAACGATAGAAGGTCCTAAATTTTATAAACGAGATGGTTGGTATTATATTTTTGCTCCTGCCGGAGGTGTACCGACAGGTTGGCAAACAGTTTTACGGTCTAAAAATATATGGGGACCGTATGAGTGGAAAATTGTAATGGCTCAGGGAGAGACGGAAATAAACGGCCCTCATCAGGGTGCATGGGTGGATACTCCGGATGGAAAAGAGGATTGGTTTTTTCATTTTCAAGATAAAGAAGCGTATGGTCGCGTAGTTCATTTGCAGCCAATGAAGTGGGTTGACGGATGGCCTGTAATCGGAGTCGATAAAGATGGGGATGGTTGCGGAAGTCCTGTGTATTCTTATAAGAAACCGAATGTCGGGAAGACTTATTCTGTTGAAACGCCTGCAGAAAGCGACGAATTCGATTCTTTAGAATTAGGTTTGCAATGGCAATGGCAGGCAAATCCTAAACCGATATGGTATTTTTGTGACGGAGGTAACAGTTTGTTACGACTTTACTCTTATTATACCGAAAATCAGGTTAATTTATGGGATGTTCCGAATTTGTTACTACAAAAATTCCCAACGGAAGATTTTACGGTAACAACGAAGATTTCATTTGCGCCTTCTTCTAAATATACCGGAGAACGGACTGGTTTGGTTGTAATGGGGGCAGATTATGCCGTGTTGGCAATGGAAAATCGTGAGGATGGATTATTCTTGCTACAGAATGTGTGCCGTAAGGCTGATAAGAAAGGAAAGGAAGAGGAAAATGCGTCGGTAAAGCTATCTGATAATACGTTGTTGCTTAGAGTAAAGGTTAAGAAAGATTCTGAGAAAGAGGCTATCTGTTCATTCAGTTATAGTGTAGATGGCAAGAAATTTATTTCTTTGGGAGAAAACTTTACGGCAAAACCCGGTAAATGGATCGGCGCTAAAGTGGGATTGTTTATTACTCGCCCTAAAGCTATCAATGATGGAGGCTGGGTGGATATAGATTGGTTTAGAGTAACGAAATAGCTTTTAAAAAGCTTTGTTTGAAGATATTATCAAAAAATCCTATAAAAGTGACAATTTATGCTCATGTTGCCGTTTGTATTCGGTGTATTTTTGGGCTTGTAATATTCGTCATGTGAGATTGTAGAAGTTCATTTTTAGTTTTTGATAGGGAAGGTTGTCCAGAAAAACGATCGTTTGATTGGACTTGAACAGTCTCTAAAGAGATGAATAATAAGAGATTGAATATGTATAACTTGTAAGATTGAGTGCGTGGTTATTTTAAGAAAAAAGGTTGTCCTGAAAAAACGATCGTTTCATCGGATACCTTTTGTAATACCGGAAAACATATCTTTTTGATAGTTTCATGAATTTAATAAATCATAATATCATTAACATTAAATCCAAGTACTAATGAACGGAAATCTGAAATTGAAAAGTTTGGGTATTCTTCTGTTGATGTGCTTATTTAGCTTCGGTGCGTATGCTCAGGGACGACAAGTTTCCGGTACGGTTACCGATGCGAAGGGTGAGCCTCAGATCGGAGTATCTGTCGGAGTGAAGGGTACTACTCAGGGTACTATGACCGATATCGACGGTAAATTTAAAATTAAAGTTCCTTCGGATAAGTCGGTTTTGCGTTTTACTTATGTGGGTTTTAAGCCTCATGAAGTTACGGTAGGAAAACAATCGACATTTAAAATTGTGCTTCACGAAGAGGCGAAAGATCTCGATGAGGTGGTTGTAATCGGTTACGGTACAGTGCGTAAAGGTGAGTTGACCGGTGCAACGGCTTCTATTAATGAGAAGATGTTAAAGGATATTCCTGTAGCGTCTGCAGCCGAAGCCTTGACCGGACGTTTGTCAGGGGTACAAGTGACGACGACGGAAGGTTCTCCTGATGCTGAAATACAGATCCGTGTACGTGGGGGAGGTTCTATAACTCAAGATAATTCTCCTCTTTATATTGTGGATGGTTTCCCGGTAAATAGTATCGGAGATATCTCCCCTTCGGATATAAAGGATATGCGTGTGTTGAAGGATGCTGCGTCTACTGCTATTTATGGGGCGCGTGGAGCTAATGGGGTTATTCTTATTACGACAAAAGAGGGTACGGAAGGAAAAATCACCGTTGATTTTAACGCTTATTGGGGAGCTAAGAAAATCACCAAATATTTGGATATGATGAGCCCTTATGATTATGTAATGTGGCAATATGAATTAGATCCCAGTTCCAAAACAACTCCGGAGACCGGTTTTAATCGTCTTTATGGAGCTTATCAAGATTTGGATATTTATAAATCTAAACAGGGAACGAATTGGCAGAAAGAGGTTTTCGGTCGTACGGCATTTCAGCAAAACTATAACTTGAATATTAGCGGTGGTTCTAAGGCTACCAAATTCAGTTTAGGATTGAATCATATTGATGAGAATAGTATAATGATAGGCTCTGGATTTCAGAAGAGCAATATCAATTTTAAGTTGAAAACCGAAATCAATAAGCATTTAAGCTTCGATTTCAATACTCGTTTGAACTATCAGATTGTTGATGGTGCAGGGGTTTCTTCGGGAAGTGGTTCGACTACCCGTTTGCGTAATTCGTTGAAGTATGCGCCGGTAAAGGGGATCAGTTCTTTCGGTGTCGATCAGGAGTATGATGACGATGATGATGTTACTTCTTCCAGTTTGCTGTATAATCCAGTAGAATCTACAAATGACGAATACAAGAAGCGGAAAAGATTCTCAAATAACTATCAGGCTGCGGTTAATTGGAAAATTATCAAGCCGTTGACTTTTCGGAGTGAATGGGGATATGAATTTAAGCGTGAACATACCGAACAAGTTTGGGGACCTTCGACCTCGACTGCTAAAGGAGAAGCCGGTAAACCGTCTGCGACTTTTACAAAGGTAGACGGATCTTCATATCGTATCGCTAATACATTGACTTATGATCAGAGAAATTTTGTGAAAGGTCATAATTTGAATATCGTGTTGGGACAAGAGGTTTATGCTCAGGATTCGGAAGAACTGGTGGCTAACTCAAAGTTCTTTCCTCAATCGATGACGACCAGTGAAATATTGGCTATGATGTCGGCGGGAAAGGCTCAGCCTACGGAAACGACGATTGCTTTGCCGAATCGTTTGTCTTCATTCTTCGGACGGGTTAACTATTCTGCATTAGATCGTTATTTGGCGACGGTGACTTTCCGTGCCGACGGATCGAGCAAATTTGCAAAGGGTAATCGTTGGGGATTCTTTCCTTCTGCAGCTTTTGCTTGGAGAGTTTCCGGTGAGCCTTTTATGGTCGACTATGATTGGATCTCGGATTTGAAAATACGTGTAAGTGTGGGTACTGCCGGGAATAACCGCATCTCGGATGGCCTTTGGAAAAATACTTATAATGGTACGGAGAGTGTGAAGGATTATTATATTAATGGGGAGATCGTTTCTTATTTAGTTCCCGGAAAACAGTTGGCAAATCCGGATTTGAAGTGGGAGACGACATTGACCCGGAATATCGGTGTCGATTATTCGTTTTGGAATTCCCGTGTTTCCGGAGCTCTCGATTTTTATTGGAATACGACACATGATCTGTTGATCGAAGCTCCTATCGCTTCGAGTAGCGGTTATACGACACAATATCAGAATTTCGGACGTACCTCGAATAAAGGGATCGAGTTTAATGTAGATGCCTTGATCGTAAATAAGAAAGATTTTTCTTTGAGTGCATCGTTCAATATCGGCTTTAATAAGAATAGAGTAGAAAAGTTTAAGAACGGAGAATCTAATTATAAAACATATTCTTCTAAATGGAATGGAAATAGCGCTGCTCCTTTTGATGATTATATTATCCGTGAAGGTGAAGCTGTGGGGCAGATGTACGGATATATTACCGGAGGTATGTACACTTTTGATGATTTTGATTATATAGGAACGGGGACTTATCCGTATAGATTGAAAGGTGATGCTGACGGATCGAAAACAGAAGCGGCTGCATCTTTGATAGGTGCTAAATATTTTGGGCCGGGATCATTGAAGTTGGTAGATAAAGATGGAAATATCGCTACCAGTACAGATGCTAAGACTGTGATCGGAAATGCCAATCCCGATTTGATCGGAGGGTTTAATTTGACTGCTCGTTATAAGGGTTTTGACTTGTCTGCATTCTTTAATTTCTCTATTGGTAATGATGTGTATAATGCGAATAAAATAGATAATTCTTGTTATTCCGGATCACGGAAATACAATAATCTTGTAGAAGAGATGAAGAACCGCTTTACCTATATCGATCCGGCAACCGGTTATCTGGCATATAATGATCCTGTAAGATTGGCAGAGATCAATAAAAATGCGACGATATGGAGTCCGTATATGACAACTGCCGTTTTACACTCATGGGCAGTAGAAGACGGATCGTTTTTACGGTTTAATAATCTGACATTGGGTTACACTTTCCCAAAACGGTGGGTTAAGAAGTTGGGATTGACTAATCTGCGTATTTACGGAACGGTTTATAATGTTTGCGTGATTACCGGATATAGCGGATTTGATCCGGAAGTAAGTACTCGTAACAGTACGGCTATGACTCCGGGTGTAGATTATTCTGCTTACCCGAAGAGTCGTTCATTCATCGGTGGTGTTAATGTAAGTTTCTGATCGTAGGATGTATAACTCTAAAAATCGATTTAAAATGAAAAAAACAGCATATTTATTATTGTCGGTACTTTGCTTCGGTTTGGTTTCGTGCGAAGATTATTTGGATACGGATTCTGCATCTTATTTGTCTCCGGATATCGTATATAACTCGATTGCATATACCGATCAGGCAATCTTGGGTATTTATGCTCAACTACCTCAAGATCAGATTTATGGCTCTCGGTTGCAGTTTACCTACGGATCGGGAAGCGATTGTGATACTTATGGAACTTCTAATCCTACGGATACGAAGAATTCCGGTTTGGCAAATTATAACGGAACTTCCGATAATACAGCTATTTCTAAAGAGTGGGATGCCATTTATAAGACGATAGAGATGGCGAGTGTCGCTATCGACGGTATTCGGAACAGTGAATTGCTAAAATCCGGAACAGTCGATGAGCAAGCTCAAATGAAGGAATATCTCGGGGAGGCTTTGACTTTGCGGGCTCTGCTCTATTTTGAAGTGGTTCGGAATTTCGGAGATGTGCCTTTTAAGGATGAACCGACCAATAGCGATGGTTCGAATATTTATCTGCCGGCAACGGATAGAGATGAAATATATGAACACATTATTGCTGATGCCGAGGAGGCTGCCGGGTATTTGCCTTGGCTGGAGTCTTCTGCTAATGTGGAACGTGTGTCAAAGGGCTTTGCTTATGGGTTGGCTGCTCGTATGAGTTTGGCTTGTGCCGGATATTCAATGCGTAATCTTCCGGGATTCCCTCTGAAAACTCCTGAATTTTCTATACAGAAGTCTTATTATGAGAGAGCATTGAAAAATTGCAATGCGATTATTAAAGATCCGAATAATCCTCATGGTCTGGAAGACACTTTTGCGAAAGTGTTTGATAACCAGACTCAGCAAAAATATGGAGAGAAGAGTGAAGATCTGTTTGAAGTCGGACTTGGTCTCGGACTTAGCGGTGAGGTGGGATATACTTCCGGTGTCCGTTTTTATCAAAGTGCGATTTATGGGCGTAATAATTCAGTACAGGTTGTGACCAATGCTTATTATTTGTATAGTTTTGACCGAGATGATATGCGTCGCGACGTAACTATCGCTCCGTATAATTATAATAAATCGGGAACGGAGAAAGAAGAGATGTTTAGTAATCTGTATGAATTTACGTTTGCAAAGTGGGATGTGCGTAATTTGAAAGCTTATATTACACAGAATAAAGAGGCCACGAATAAATTGATGACGGGTATCAATTGGTGTATTATGCGTTATTCGGATGTGTTGTTAATGGCTGCAGAAGCAAATGTATGGCTTGCGGAGAATGGCGGTGATGGAAATCTCGGTGAAGCCCGTACTTATGTAAAGGAGGTGCGGAGACGTAATTTTTCTGATGCTTTGCAGGCTACGAAAGTAGATGCTTATGTCGATAATGCTTCTGATTTGATGCAGGTGATCAAGGATGAGCGTATGTTTGAATTCGGAGGAGAGGCGATTCGTAAATTCGATTTGATACGTTGGGGAGAATTGAGTCAGAAAGTTGCAGAGTATCGTACGACTTTAAAACAAATGTATGCAGGAGAGTATGAGATAACTCTGCCGGAACTTGTTTACTTTAAGTATAATTCCGACGGATCTACTATCGATAAATCGTCTGTCGATTATTTCGGTGAAAACGGTGTTCCTGAGGGTGTAGAGGGAAAAGATTGGGATAGCGTAAATTGGTTTAAGAAAAAGGATACGGATATCGCTAAAGCCAGTGATAAGATCGATGCTATCTTGGGCGGATTGGATAAAGTCTATTATTGTCGCCATCTGTTCCCGATCCACGAATCGACTATCAGCTCATCTCAAGGCAAACTGTCTAACAGTTACGGATTTTAATTAACCATTAATACTACGTGAAAATGAAGAATATAAAATATATAATTTTGTCTTCGGTCATCGTGCTGGCAACGGGGTTTGTTTCTTGTCTCGATTCGGAGTTCGATGTAGACGAAAGCTATAATCGGTTGTTTTCTCCGGTCTCTTTTGAGACGACGAATGAAACTTCGACGACTGTCGATTTTACATGGAAAAATATTCCGGCAGCCAGCTATTATCTTATAGAGCTGAGTCTTACGGAAGATTTTGCCGAAGTTTATAAAACATACGGAGAGAATCAGGAAATAACAACGAATGCTTATACGGCAACGGGGCTTACTCCGAATACGGATTATTGGGCACGTATCAAATGTATGTCTACTCAGGGAATACCTGAATCTAAGTATTCTCAAGTGATAACTTTTACTACAAAAAAACTGGTAAATGTAGAGTTTTCTACGACAGTCGATGCTACATGGCTACGTTTGTCATGGGTAGTTCCGGAAGGATCGGTTAATAATGTGACGAAGATTGTTTTGAAAGATGCTGCGGGTGCGGTCGTGGAATCGGTTGAGGATGCTGCGGAGCTAGCTGATAATACTCTCCTTTTTGAAAATCTGACCGCATTGACGACTTATCATTGGGAGGCTTATGACGGGGCTACACTTTTCGATGAAGATGATGTAACAACTTTACCCGATGTGCTTCCGGGTACTGATATTATAGAAATCGATAACACGACTACTGAAAATATCAATACGTTGATAGCGGCAACTACACAAGGGAATATTTTGATCAAAATTGCTGCCGGGACGACTTTGAATGTAGTGACGGAAGATGGCTCTGATACCGGCTTTATCATTCCGGTGGGTAAATCTGTAACGATAAAAGGTATTGTTACTGAAGCGAATCGAACCAATTTGCCGATAATTAAAATGAAAGAATTCAATTTTACTCAAATGCCGTCTCTGACTCTTGAGAATGTTCATATTATCGGTTCTGGAACACAAGCTTCTTATGTGATAAAAGGTGAGGCAGATCAGACTCAACTCGATAAGATAGAGATCGATAATTGCATTATCGAAAATATGCGCGGAATATTCAGCTTACGCAGTACGTCGCCGTTAGCTCCGGAAGTTACGGTAAATAATACGACAATAAAAGATCTGAAAGATTATGGAGTATTCCAAAGTGAAGCCAGCGCGGGAGGAGGATATAAATCGATTGTCGTAACCAATTCGACGTTCGATGGCATTCAGTATTTATTACGGGCAAAGAATGCTCCTACGGCTTATAACGTTATTTCATTCTCGGATTGTACATTTAACAAGACGGTTTTGGATGGCAAATATTTAGTGGATTTAGCCAATGCCACTCAATCTTTGACAACATTCGAGTTTGTAAATTGTATTTTCGGGTCGGCTTATTCGGGAACTCCTAAAGTGACTAAAGCTCCGACCAAACCGACATTTACGAATTGTTATAAAACAACAGATTTTGCTCCTTCATCGATGGATGGTGTAATCGATTATGAAAAGTCGGCGGCAGATTTGTTTACTGATCCTTCTTCCGGAAATTTCTTGATTAAGGATGCATCCTTTATTGGAAAGGATAGTGCCGGTGATCCTATTTGGAGACCATAATACGCTTTAAATACTTGGATGAGAGAAGGGGTGTCCGGATATTACGGATGCCTCTTTTCGTTTTTATTCTATTCTAAAATTTCCGATGAGAAAATATTGTCAGGTTATTTTCGTGTTTTTACTTGTCAGGTAACCTGTTATCCTCCTCGTAAAACGAAAGAATTTCTCAAACCGACCTCCGACAAAACTTAGACAAGCTATTAATTTTCGAAATTTATTTTTATATAGATTTTTTGATGTACCTTTGAGGACATACAAAACAGACGAATATGACAAAAATAGGAACAACCTTATCTGAAGTCGGTAAAAAAGCTCTTTTATGCGGTTCGGGAGAGTTAGGTAAAGAAGTCGCAATCGAATTGCAGCGGTACGGTGTAGAAGTCGTAGCTCTGGATAAATATCCGAATGCTCCGGCTATGCAGGTAGCTCATCGTTCATATGTCCTTTCGATGTTGGACGGAGTACGTTTACGGGAAATTATAGAGGCGGAGAAGCCTGATTATATTATTCCGGAAGTAGAAGCGATCGCTACGTCTACTTTGGTAGAACTTGAAAAGGAAGGATTTCATGTTACTCCTACGGCGAATGCAACTTATCTGACGATGAATCGGGAGGGGATTCGCCGATTGGCAGCCGAAACTTTAGGTATAAAGACTTCGACATATAAATTTGCTTCGACTCGTGAAGAGTTTAACGAGGCGGTTAAAACAATCGGAGTCCCGTGTGTGGTGAAACCTATTATGAGTTCTTCAGGACATGGACAGAGCCTTGTGCGTTCGATGGCAGATATAGATAAAGCGTGGCAGTATGCACAGGAAGGCGGTCGGGCGGGAGCTGGCCGTGTGATTGTCGAAGGATTTGTGGATTTCGATTACGAGATTACGTTATTGACCGTGCGGCATATAGGAGGGACGACCTTTCTTAAACCTGTCGGACATCATCAGGTCGATGGCGATTATCGGGAGTCTTGGCAACCGCAGGCTATGAGTGCAGAGGCGTTGAAACAGGCAGAAGAGATTGCCGGGAAAATAACAAACGCATTAGGTGGCTGGGGAATTTTCGGTGTGGAATTATTTGTGAAAGGAGATGATGTAATATTCAGTGAAGTTTCTCCGCGTCCTCATGATACGGGTATGGTAACAATGATTTCTCAAGATTTGTCGGAGTTTGCTTTACACGCCCGTGCTGTTTTGGGCTTACCTGTTCCGGGAGTGCGTTTTTATCGTCCTTCGGCTTCGAAAGCAATTGTTGTAGAAGGAGATACGGATAAGGTAGAGTTCGATAATCTGGAAGAAGTGTTGTCCGAACCGGATGTTCAATTGCGTATTTTCGGTAAAGCGGAAGTGAAGGGACACCGTCGGTTGGGCGTGATTCTTGCCAGTGCCGATACAGTGGAAGAGGCGTTGGCCAAAGCGGAACGGGCTTATAAGAAACTAAAAATAAATGTTCTTCCCAGATAATGAATTATCTGGCACATATTTATCTTTCGGGCAGTTCTCCGCAAATTAGAGTAGGCGGCTTTATCGCAGATGTTGTTAAAGGAGGTATTCCGGAACATTATCCGTATAAGTTGAGATCCGGAATTCGTTTGCATCGTTTGATAGATAATTATACCGACCATCATCCGCTTGTACGGGAGATGGTCGCTCTTTTAAATCGGGAGTTCGGACGGTATGGCGGTATTCTTCCCGATCTTTTTTTCGATCATTATTTGGCAAAAGAATTCAGTAGTTATTCTTCGGTATCTTTGTCTTCTTTTTCTCGGAAGTTTTATTTCGATTTAATTTTGCATTATTCTTATTTGCCTGTTCGTATCCGTCGTTTTATGTGGCATTTTATATTTACTAATCGATTGTGCCGTTATCGTACCGTAGAAGGATTGATGGAGTCTGTCGGAATTATGGTAGAGTATCGAGGTGTACCTTTTGATATAAATAAATTGCAACGATATTTTGTCGATAACTATGATTATTTTCAAGACTGTTTTTATTCTTTCTTTCCGGATGTGACGAATTATGCAGAGAGTATGAGACGGGAGGAGTGTAGTCGGTGAGGATTTAGACAGGCTTTTAAGTATAAAAATAAATTTCACCCTTTCTGTCTGTAATCAGGAAAAGGGTGAAATCTATTATTGTATAATATAAAACAGTCTCTTACGGTTTTACAGTTTTATGGGTCTCTACGATTTGAGTCGGTTTTTGTGTCTTGTTTCGAGTATCGGTAGCTTCTACGACAGAACGAGCTAAATCGGCAAAAGCCATACCGGTAATCGATTGGGGATCAAGAGCTACGGGTTTACCGTTATCTCCGCCTTCACAGATACTTTGTACGATCGGTATTTGTCCCAGCAGTGCGATATTTAGTTCTTCGGACAAACGTTTTCCTCCTTCTTTCCCGAAGAGATAATATTTGTTTTCCGGGAGTTCTGCCGGAGTAAACCATGCCATGTTTTCGACAAGTCCGAGTACGGGAACATTAACTTTTTCGTTTGTAAACATATCGATTCCTTTACGGGCATCGGCAAGTGCTACTTCTTGTGGTGTTGTTACTACGATTACTCCGGTAATGGCAAGAGTTTGTACAATAGTCAGATGTATGTCACTTGTACCGGGGGGTAAATCGAGAATAAAATAATCTAATTCTCCCCAGTCGGCATCTGCAATTAATTGTTTGAGGGCATTACTCGCCATCCCGCCTCGCCATATGATCGCACTATCTTTATCCACAAAAAAGCCGATAGAGAGTATTTTTATGCCATATTTTTCTATGGGAAGAATCAAGTCTCTTCCGCCTATTTGTTCTACGTATGGGCGAGCATCTTCTACATCGAACATTTTGGGAACAGAAGGGCCGAATATATCGGCATCTAATAATCCGACTTTGTATCCTTGTTGTGCTAAAGCTACGGCGAGATTGGCGGATACGGTCGATTTCCCTACACCGCCTTTGCCTGATGATACGGCGATGACATTCTTGACTTGAGGCAATAGTTTTCCCGGTTCGGGACGTTGCGCCTGTTTGGATTTGATGTTGATATTTCCTTTGATGTCGACATCTTCACCGACGTATGTAAGTATTGCTGTTTCGGCAGCTTTTACAACTGATTTTATGAATGGATCATTCGGTTTTTCGAAAATAAGAGAAAAGCTCACTTTATTTCCGTCGATGCGGATATCGTCTTCTACCATACCGGCAGATACAAGGTCTTTTCCGTTTCCCGGATAGCGCACTTTACTTAGTGCGTCTGTAATAAGTTTAGGATATAATGCCATAATAATTTGTATTTATATTCCGCTTGAATTTGCACTTCGTTTGCTGCGGTTGAAACTTCGGTAACTATCGAATTCGATTTTGATTTCGGGTTCGATGAGAACGGGTCTCGGCTCGCAGATGAATTGTATGTATTTGATTGATAAACCCCTTTCGAGCCATTGTTGTTCATAGAAGGTTTTTATTTCGAGTATATCGTCGGTTATTCCTGAATTATAGAGATCTTCGGTTTGTACATTGACCGGATAATGATTTGCCTTAATCATTTCACAAGTATAAGTGTACATGAAATTGCTGTCGCTTTTAAGGTGGATGATACCGTCCGGTTTGAGTATTTGTCGGTATAGGTCCATAAAACGGGTTGATGTCAGTCTTTTCCTGACTTTTTTCATTTGGGGATCGGGAAATGTAATCCAAATTTCTGAGATTTCATTTTCTGCGAAAAATGCTGTAATGAGTTCGATGTTCGTTCGGAGAAATGCAACGTTTGTAATGCCGTTTTCCAGAGCGTCTTTAGCTCCTGTCCACATGCGAGCTCCTTTTATATCGACTCCGATAAAATTTTTTTCAGGATACTTTCGGGCTAATCCTACGGCATATTCTCCTTTTCCGCATCCCAATTCGAGAACGATAGGATTATTATTTTTGAAAAAATCGGAATTCCATTTTCCTTTCATTTCAAATCCTTTTTCTCGTAATGTGGAGAAAGGAAATTGAAATACGTGGGGAAATGAATTCATATCATCAAATTTTTGTAGTTTGTTTTTGCCCATAAACCTGTTCTTGATAAATATTAAAAACTTAGCGAAGATACGGATTTTTTAATAAATTGTCTGAACGTTGAGACTCGAAGTATGAAATGAATAATCGTAATATAACGATATTCGATATCTACTGAATTAAGCTGATGCAACAATCTCATTTCAGTAGATATCGATACTTTTTTATTTTGCGGAGATTTTGAATTTGTATTGATATTTACCCGGTTTTATCTGATATTTTTGTAGTACAGGCAGTCCCCATGAGCAATCTCCGCCGACACCCATTTGGTTGCAATCGATATTGACAATGATATTGTTATGCATTTTCAAGTCAAAATCATGTGTCGTTTGTTCGAGAGTGTTCGTGGTGTATGGCCATGCACTTGCACAGAACGGCTCTCCTACGGCAGAGAATTGTAGTTGATGAGTTCCTTGACTGAATCGCAACCAACGTATGCCTCCTCTGTTTGAATTTTCTTGGGGGCGTACGTACGGAGTGATCCATTGGTCCAAAGTTGTTTGGTATGTGCTTATTGCAGCTCCGGATTCTCGATCTATGTAATTTTCGTGCGGTCCTCGTCCGTACCAATCTATATTCTGGAGTTCTTTTTCTATTTCGAATTGTAATCCGATACGAGGAATATTCGGAAGGTCTTGGGGCATGGAAATGTTATAGTCGATTTCAATAGTTCCGTTGGCGAAAATTGAATGTTCTATGGTGGCGGTTGCTTTAGAATTTGTAAATGTATATTCTCCTTTGACGACGGTTTTGTCTTTGTCCGACGAAATAATCTGGAATTGTTGTACGGTGTAGCACAGACCTGCGTCTTGCCAGATTTTCATTTTTTCTCCTACTTTCCAACCTCTGTCATTATCGGTCAATGCTCTGCGGAAGTTGAACCGTACGGGAGCTTTGATGAGTTCTTTGTTATTAATCGAATAAGAAGATAACATTCCGTTTTTACGATTGAATTTTACTTCGAAAAAGTCTCCTTTGATCGTATATAGAGTGTCAGACTCGTATAATATTGCCGGATTTGAGGCTTTCGGCATTGCTAATGTGATACAGGGTTTTATATCGTTTAGTCTGAATTGTTCCCATGCTATCGTAAAGCCTTCGCTTGCCCAGATTTCGGGCTCTCTTAGTTGTATGGATATTTTTAGAAAACTTTCTTTTTTAAGGCTATATCGTACATGGTCTGGTAATGTTATTTTTCGAGAGGAGCATGGGGAAACGGAAATTTTCGGTAATATGCCTTCTGATGTTATTTTTCCGTTTTCCTGTATTTGGTATTTGAAATCGTATTTGTTGAGATCAGTTGTTAACAATCGATTTGTTACATCGATCGTAAACGGTTGGCTATCTATCAATTTAAATGCGACAGGTTGATAAACTTTCTGCATTTCATAGTAATGCGGATGTGGAATGCGATCGGCACTTATCAATCCATCGATACAGCCATTCTTGTCATTCGGAAAATCTCCGAAATCCCCACCATATAAATATCCGGCAGAGGGATCGTTCGGGTTTTTCCATAGGGCTTGATCTACCCAATCCCAAATAAATCCACCGATGAGCATATCATGCTTATAGATCAGATCCCAGTAGTCGATTAGATCCCCGAGACTATTTCCTTGTGCATGAGCATATTCACTTAATAGGAACGGCTTTCCCGATGGGTATTCCCCATGTTGTTCTATGCTGGTCGATTCTCCTCGTTCGCCTTTTCTGACAGCTTTTCCTTTCAGATGTTGTCGTAACCAGTCTGCTGTGGGATAAGTCTGGCTGTCTATATCTGCTACTCTGTTCATATCGGCATATTGGATTAATCGGAGTTCCGGATCATATTGGTGAGTTATTTTCCGCATTTCTACAAAGGCATTTCCATATCCGGCTTCGTTTCCCAAAGACCACATTGTAACGCAAGGATATTGCCGGTCACGTATGACCATTCGTTGCATTCTGTCGATACAAGCTTTACTCCATTCGGGAAGATCGGCAGGAAGAACTTTTCTCAGATAGCTTAATCCGTGTGATTCTATATTCGGCTCGTCCATTATCATAATTCCGTATTGATCGCACAGTTCATACCATCTGGGGTCATTCGGATAATGGGCATTACGTATGAAGTTGACATTTCCTCGTTTCATGAGCTCGAGATCTTTGATCATTTCTTCTTTTGAGATAACCCACCCTTGATCTGGCGAAAATTCATGTCGGTTTACTCCTCTGATTTTAAACTTTTTTCTGTTTAGGAGTATTTTGTTCCCATCTATTTCTATCTTGCGAAAAGCAACGGGAAGTTCATAGGCCTCAATCGTTTTCCCTTTTTGGGTTAGTTCAACAAGAACTTTATATCGTATAGGAGATTCATCATACCATAGTTGTACGGTATCTAATTCGATAGCAGGCAATCTGATTTCTTTTCCAAATCCGGAAGAGAAATCTTTAAGCTTAATATGTTTATTAATCAGTTTTTCTCCTAATGGAGAAATTACCGATATATTTATTTTGTAGTCACGACTTTTTTGGGGGGTGAAATTGGCCGAAGTGTAATGTAAAGTTATTTTACCTTTGCGGGTGGATAAATCTAATTCTGGTTGAGCATATACATCCCATAAGGATATTTTGGGTACGGCGCGGATGAATACATCTCTGAAAATGCCGCTTAATCTCCAGAAATCTTGGTCTTCAAGATATGAACCGTCGCAATATTTGTAAACTTCGATAGCTAAAAAATTCTCTCCTTTTTTGAGATATTTATTGATTGAGAATTCTGCAGGAAGTCGAGGATCTTGGGTATAACCTACTTTTTCTCCGTTGATCCATACAAATGCAGCAGGTCCTACACCGGCTAAATGGAGGATAATCTCTTTATCGTTTTTCCATTCTTCCGGTATTAGAAATGTCCGGCAAAATGATCCGACAGGATTTCGTTGTTTGAAAGTCGTATATTTATGATTGGGTTCATCCATAACAAAAGGAGGATTAACTTTGAACGGATAGGTAGAATTAACATATAGGGGTGTTCCGTAACCCTGACGTTCTATTATGGAGGGTACATCGATTTTGTTCCAGTTATTGCGGTTAAACTCTGGTTTATAAAAATTTATTGGTCTTGATTGAGGATCGGGAGACCAATAAAAATCCCATTTGCCATTTAAAGATTTGACCCATATAGAATGTTCATAATTTGTATTTTGAGCTTCTTGTGTTGAGGGAGCTGGCCATATTGCCGTTCGTGGCGGTAATTTATTGATGCCTATTATGTGTGCATCTTGAATTTCTGTTGGAATTTGAGCAAGACCGGTAAACGTTGCTGATAGCAGCAAGAAAGTTTTAAAAAAGATGTGTTTCATGTTGTGTGTGTATTGATTAGATTCTCAAATATAGAAATTTATTCTAAATGGAACAATATGAAAAACTGGATGAAAAAATATGGAGAATTAATTTAAAAAGAAATGGTTGCCTCCCGGCAACCAATCTTTGTTATTAACCTTAAATCTAAATACCATGAAAAACTGATACAAATATAAACTATAAAGATTTGTTCTTCCAAATTAATTCTTAATTTTCTGTTTTGTTTTAAATTTAATTAGTTAAAACTTGATGTTTTATTAACAATTGTAATTTGTTACATGCGGCTATCGAAACGAATAATGTTCTCGACAATGAATAAATCTCGAATTTCTGATTTGTGAATTTCTATGTCGTCATATTCGGGATTGGCACTTCTGAGAATTACCATATCTCGGTCGGTATGTTTTCGTATATATTTAACCATGCGGTAGTCATCTAGTAATACTACGTAAATTTGCCCCCAAAATATAAGGTTGAGATTTTTAACTTCTCTGATAGCTACCATATCTCCGTTGCAAATGACCGGTTGCATACTATCTCCGCTTACTCGAACGATACTATTTTCGTTATTTATGAATGGAACATCTATTGACCCGATGAGGTTTTCTGTCGAGAATATGAGGCTTCTTCCGATAGGACCGGCTGTAACATCGATATCATATACTTTAGCTCCTTTTTGCCCATTGGTATGTATGACATTTGTCGGTAAAGATATTGTTTGGTTGTGAGCAGTCGTTATATAGTATTTTTCTCCTTCTCCAGAATTGAGCCATTCTTTAGATATGCCCAAACTGACGACTATTTTATTTAATAAAGAATCGCTAATGGGAAGTTTTCCGTTTATATGTTTTGAAAAATTGGAGCGGTCTATTTTAATGCGGTCGGCAAATTCGTTTTGAGAAATACTCATTTCTTTGATTAATTCTCGAATGCGGGATATAAGTTCTTCTTGAGGCATAATAATTTTTTTAAGGGTGTGATTTTATAATTATAGCATAAGTATATGGTTTTATAACTATAATTTTGTGGTATCAAAGATAATGATAAGAATTATATATCACTATATAATTCTTGCTTTTATATGGTTTATTGAATGGTTGATTAACAATTAATAACGTGCTTATATCTTTTTCGGTCTTTTGTGTAATTTAGAGGTAATGGGTATGAAATTGGGGTAAATAATGAGAAGATATGGGCGCAATAGAGAAAGGAGGTGTTATAATTATGAGAGTAGATGCCGTACAATTAGCATTGTTGTGTGCGAGCCATTTTATTATTTTCTTTTCTTATGATGATGTGTGCGGGGTACGGTATCGATCTGATTATGATGTAGAGTTTAAGGGCAAGAATTTGTCTTTATGGTGTGAAGTAAAGTTTGATAAAATGAAGAGGAAACTTGTTCAATTCCGTTTTGATGCTGATTTGAGATATGAAGACGGAGAGGTTGAGATTATTGGATCAGTTCGGGATGCTGCTCGAAAAGCAATTTGTTTTATTAATGAATATCTTGCCGGATAATTTGGTTATAAAAAAGGGCATCAAATTTGATGCCCTTTTTTGTCATATATCGTGAAATACTTATTTTACGGTATCCATGTGTGCAATTAAATCCAGAACTTTGTTTGAGTAACCGATTTCGTTGTCATACCAAGAAACGATTTTTACGAAAGTCGGGGTTAATTGAATACCTGCATTCTTATCGAAAATAGAAGTGCGAGGATCTCCTAAGAAGTCAGAAGAAACAACTGCGTCTTCAGTATATCCGAGTATGCCTTTCAATTCGCCTTCAGAAGCTGCTTTCATTGCTGCGCAAATTTCTTCGTAAGTAGCCGGTTTTGCCAAGTTTACGGTTAAGTCTACAACAGAAACATCCAAAGTCGGAACACGCATAGACATACCGGTCAATTTACCATTCAACGAAGGGATAACTTTACCTACGGCTTTTGCTGCACCAGTAGAAGAAGGAATGATGTTACCAGAAGCTGCACGACCACCTCTCCAGTCTTTCATAGAAGGACCGTCAACTGTTTTTTGAGTTGCAGTAGTTGAGTGAACAGTCGTCATCAAACCGTCAAGGATTCCGAATTTGTCGTTAAGAACTTTAGCGATAGGAGCTAAACAGTTTGTTGTACAAGATGCATTAGATACGATCGGTTGTCCTGCATAAGTATTGTGGTTAACACCACAAACGAACATAGGAGTATCGTCTTTGGAAGGAGCAGACATAACAACACGTTTAGCACCGGCTTTGATATGAGCTTCAGCTTTTTCTTTAGTTAAGAAAAGGCCTGTTGATTCAACTACATATTCTGCACCGATAGCATCCCATTTCAAATCTTCAGGATTTCTTTCTGCTGTTACGCGGATAGCTTTTCCGTTTACGATTAGTTGGCTTTTTTCAACGTCTGCTTCGATAGTACCGTCGAATTGACCGTGCATTGTATCATATTTCAGCATATATGCTAAATAATCTACTGGGCAAAGGTCGTTGATACCTACAATTTCAATGTCATTTCTTTTTTGAGCTGCACGGAAAACGAAACGTCCGATACGTCCAAAACCGTTAATACCTACTTTAATCATTGTAATAAAACTTTTAAGGGTTTATTATAAAATACAAATTTATTCTCTGTACGTGTCTTGTTTAAAAACAAAGCACCTCATTTTTATTTGCGTTGCAAAGGTAAGTATTTTATTTGTAAACAACATATTTTCTGCTTAAAAATAAAGAAAAAATTCTTTATTAAAATTTTCAGATTAAAGCTTTTAGCTTGTTTCCTTCTATTTTGCTTTCTCTGGATTACAAAATGATCTTTTTGACTCGAAATGTTAATTAATCGACTTGTTTTGCGTAATAATAGTTAAAAATTAGCATTTTAATTCTGATTAATTTGGATAATCAAAAATTCTCGGGTATATTTGTATCAGTTTTTTCATGGTATTAGATTTAAGGTATTAAAGAATTGGTTGTCGGGAGACAACCCTTCTTTTTTAAATGTAAGCGAAGACTATTTTATATAAAACAATAAACGCGTTGAGTAATGTGCGAACTACTTAACGCGTTTTTTTATGAGAATGTCCTTAGTAGAACTTGTCGTCTAAATTTTCCAATAAAGAAATATTATCAGGTTATTTTGTGTTTTCTTTCGGTCTGTTTTTCCTCCTTTTTACTCGTCAGATAGCCCGCTATCCTCCTTGTAAAAGCAGAAAAACATTCCCGAAGGAAACTTTTAAATCTGATCCAAGTAAGATTTAGACCGGTTTTTAGGAATTATTGGGGATCGCCCCAGCTCTTAATATTGTTCTTTTTCGTTGGGGAAATCTTGAGTTTTCACGTCTTTAATATATGCTTGTACGGCTTCGGTTATTATTGTATGTAGATCGGCATATCTGCGCAAGAATCTTGGAGAGAAGCCTTTGTTGATTCCCAACATATCGTGCATTACCAAGACTTGTCCGTCTGTTCCGTTTCCAGCTCCGATGCCGATTGTAGGAATGTTTAATTCTTTAGAAACACGTTCTGCTAATTTAGCAGGAATTTTTTCGAGAACCATGGAAAAACATCCAATCTCTTCAAGTAAGTGCGCGTCTTTGATTAATTTTTGAGCTTCAGCTTCTTCTTTAGCTCGGACGGTATAAGTACCGAATTTGTTAATGGATTGGGGGGTTAATCCTAAATGTCCCATAACGGGTATTCCTGCGCTTAATATTCGCTCGATGGATTCTCTTATTTCTTCTCCTCCTTCCATTTTTACACAATCAGCTCCGGTTTCTTTCATGATCCGGATTGCAGATGCGACAGCTTCTTTGGAATTTCCTTGATAAGATCCGAAAGGCATATCTACGACAACAAGAGCTCGTTTGACAGCTTTTACTACGGAAGTCCCGTGATATATCATCTGGTCTAATGTCATCGGCAAGGTGGTTACGTTTCCTGCCATAACATTGGATGCAGAATCTCCTACTAATATAACATCCATACCGGCTTGGTCTATAAGGCTGGCCATAGAATAATCGTATGCTGTAAGCATCGATATTTTTTCTCCCCGTTGTTTCATTTCTGCTAAGCGACGGGTGGTTACTTTTCGTAAATCTTCAGTATAAGTAGACATGTTATGTTGTTCTTTTAATTGTTATTTGTCGACAAAGGTAAATCTTATTTTCGGGATTATGAGATTCGATAGAAAAGAAATATCCGGTATTCAAAAATTTGAATACCGGATATTTCTAAAATTTATTGCTTTATTTGTAAGAATAATATTCTATATCGCGTTGTATCGTCTCTTTTACTTTCCCGTCATTGTATTGAGTTCGGCTTGTCCAGTTACCTTGTGCATCATAGGTATATTCATATGTTATTTCGTTTGATTTTCCATTAGCGTCTATACTGTCTTTGGATAAATCTCCGTTGTTGTTATAAGAATATGTGTGTGTTGTCTTGAGTTTTCCATTGATAATTGTTTCATTTTGTTTTTTGTTGTTGCTAAAAGTTGCCGTTGTAGTATTCTTGGGCAGATTAGCTTTAAAAGTTTTAGTTGAAACAAGGCTGTCGTTTGCGTTGTAGGTATATTGTGTTTTTATGCCACCTTTAACTCCTGTTACGAAATCTGTACGTTCGATTAATCGATTATTTGCATCATATTTGAAAGTACTTTGTGTTGTTTCCCGTTTTTTAGTATTGACGAAAGTGATTTTTTGTAATAATGAGCCTTTATAAATATATTTTTCATTTCCTTTTGCCGTTACAACAGAGCTTAATGTGTTGTCAGGGTGATAGTAGTACTGTTTTCCTTGTGTACTCGACCCAGAAGTTTGTTCATGGAGTGTTAGTTGTCCTAATTCGTTGTATGTATTTCTGATATTGCTTGTAGAGGTTTTGCCATTTGTATTTTTGGTTTCGACTTTTTCGAAAGTCGTTTTTACGTAACCTTTTAATCCTTCCGCTTCTGAATGAAATTGGGACATATTTATTAAAGCCATTTTTTCATTCAATTTTTCTATATATGGAGAATTTGGGTGATCTGCTATAAATTTGTTATAAGCGTATAGACTCATTCCGTTTATGAAATGATTGTAGTCGATATCTTCAATTATTTTGGTGATTTCAGTTTTTTGGGGATGAGCAGGATATCTTTGCAAAAGATTTACGTATGCTTCTTTGGTGTTTTGTTCTGTTGCATATTGGTATGCAAGTTGGTAAATCCGGTTTTGCGCTTCGGGTACGAGTTCAGATTGAGGATATTGTTGTATAAATGCACTGTAAGCCTCTATTGTATTGTCTAATTTTGAAAATATTATTTTATCGGCGAGACGGGTAATCTCGGGGACTCTTTCAGATTCAGGATAATGGGTCAGAAAATATTTATAACTATCTATGTCTGCTTTTTCTATTGCGTTATTGTATGCGATATCTTCTTGCAGTTGTTTGGCTTCTTGCAGATAAAAACATTCGTTGCAGACTTCGATTGCTCGTGCAAAAGCGGCTTCTGTGTTGTTTTTCTTTGCATCGTTGAGAATATTCTCTTCGATTTGTTTTTTTATTATAGCAAAAGATGTTTTGTGTTTGGTCAAAAATTTTTTTACATCTTTATCTTGTTGGTGTGTAATTGTGGTGTTGAGCAACGCATAAGCTCGATATGGGTCATAACCTTTATATTCGGGTGTATTGAATAAAACGCAATCGCAAATGTCTACTAAAATCAGGTCGCTTTTGCTGTCTGTCGTATATACTTTATTCCGTTTTTCTACTGCTTTGGAGATTTTTTTTTCTTGAAGCAACTCGAATATTTTGTTCGCTTTTTGAGCATGAACTGTAAATGACGTTAACATGCATGTTGATATAAATAAGCAAGAAAAAAAATTACTGTATGGTCGAAAAGTGATGAGCTGTTTCATAATCCTCAATTATTATTATAATACGCATTAAATCAAGATTCCTTAATTTTTGTACTTTTTGGTAATTGCAAATATAGTATTCTTGTATTATAAGTTGCAAATATCTTGCTCTTTTTTTGAGTTTTATGCAGTATATGGGTTTCTATAAGTCTTGTTGAATCGAAATCTTTCTATTTTGAAACTCGTATATCCCTGTTAAGATCAGTTTTACTAATTCGCTGCTTTGTTCGAAAAAAGCTTTGGCTAAAGTTACATTTATGGCAGAAGCCTGAGATAACATTTGTATGATATGGATAGCTTTGTGTAGTTCCTCTATAGCAGTGTTGAGTCTTTTGGGTGTGTTTACACTGGCATAATCCATGCAAATTGCATCAATAAGTCCTCCTGTAGTTATGATGCTATTTGTAAATTGTTGCATGAATATTACTGTAAAAGAAGGGGTATTTGTGTTTTTGATTAAATCTGTCGCTATCTGAGTAACAGATTGACTTTGAAGCATTAATTCTTTACGATTCATAATTTTGTTTTTTTGGTATGGTATATGTGTTTTTATTTATGAAATAAAAGAACAAACAGCATGCAGAACCTCGACTTATTTTACAACTGTTTAATTAGTATATTAATTATCAGGTGTTTATTAAATTGGTATAAAGAAATATTTTTTCCTATTCTGAAAATGACCTTTTCAAAATGGGAAAGGGGATTTGCTAAAATGAAAAATATTCAATAAAAAGACAGTTTAATATGGTACTAGAAAAAGAAGATTGTCGTATTGATACAAAATCAATGACGGTAGAGCCAGATATTTTTATTCTTAAGATTAAGTCTGATTATAGTTTGCCATTGTATCAGTTTTCTACTCGTGTATTTCGAATTTTAGAACAATTTAATGTTTCTGTTGTGAGGACTATTAGTTCAGGGGTTTGTTATACGTTGATTATAAGGAAACTGCATCGAAAAGAAGACCTGTGTAGTGTATTGAGTGAGTTTGCAAAAGTTGATTTGTTTACGGGATGTGTGGCAATTTTTGTAAAATGGAAAGATCGTTTGCTTGCCAACGAATTTGCTATTCAATTAAATTATCATATACCTGTGATGTTAATTTCTTATGATATTGAGCTTTGCTCATTTTGTATTTGTGTTGATCGCAAAAATATAAATTTTGTTCAAAGAATTATTCCTCGTTTAAAAGGAGCTGTGTGATCGTATAGGTATTTTCTTGAATTTTATCGCTATATTTGTATCTCTAAAGGTATGCTATGGGAGCAGTGGCCGGTTATGTTGTGACGCAGAATTTGTGCAGGTGATTTTATTCTTGAAATGAAAATTTGAAAAAAGAATGGCTATTGCTATTTACAGGTAAAGATTTCCTTGATTGTAAATAAAATTCAATATGCTATCTTTATCTATTAAATTATAATAGTGCTATCATGGAACAACAATTACAATTGAATGAACATAATAAACAAGAATATCCGCCAATGCATACGGTGGAACATATTTTGAATAGGACTATGATGAATTTGTTTGTATGCGGAAGAGCTGTTAGTGCACATATTGAAAAGAAAAAATCAAAGTGTGATTATCTTTTAGCCGAAGCACCTACAAAAGAACAGCTGCAGAAAGTAGAGCAATGTGTAAATGATATTATAAAGCAAAATTTACCTGTGACTTTTGATTATATTTCTAAAGAAGAAGCATGTGATAAATTTGATATGAAACGTTTGCCAGATCATGCCAGTGAAACTGTGCGTGTTGTGCATGTCGGTGATTATGATGATTGCCTTTGTGTTGGTTTGCATGTAAAAAATACTTCAGAAATAGGACAGTTTGTGATTGTCAGTCATGATTATACAGAGGGTCGTTTACGTATCCGTTTTAAATTAAAGGAATAGACTGCGTTGATGTATGGGATAGTTATGAAAAGTCTTTGTAAAGGTGTTGTTTCAAATCTTTCTATTTTCCATAGACATTTATTTGTTCTATAATTGACTAGTTTACAG
>NZ_CANUAR010000021.1:0-72675 GCF_947855755.1 uncultured Coprobacter sp. | reverse complement strand
CGCCGCGATTGGCTACTAATATTTTCTTTATCATTGTTCTCCTATTGATTATGTTGTTATAACATAGATTTTTAAAAAGTATGAAGAGTCACTCTCCGGTATTTCCCGGACAGAATTTGTATAAATATTTTGAATGATTGTGTGATCGGACGTAAGAGTCTTGTAAATCGTCCAGTTCAGTAAAAACACATAAATAGTTATCCGCATTATCGGATTGGTTGATAAAAGAGATATCGCATTGCGGACATATCTTTTTCATAAATGATAAAAATTGAAATCAATAATTTTTTCGTATCTACACTCTAACCCTCGAGAGTGTAAACCTTTAATGAATGGCAGGTCTTCTGACTGACTCCCATTCTGAAGCCTTCCCGGTCATAAACCAGTGGCAAAGTTTTTTCAGAATGTTGAATAGAGCTTCACAGCAGCGGGACTGTTCGGGATTTGCACCCGATTCCCTTTTAATTTGCTTTTACGAAAAGGAAAAGCAAAACCAATTCTGCGGCAAATATAGGGATAAATTTTAATTTATGAGAATATGTAATGAAATATCAATGGCGGAATATAGCGTACGATATAACATTTATAGGACTTATTCCCTGATTATAAGGTTTATTTTTGAATTGATTTATGAATATTTTTTGTCAAAAAATTTAGATAGACTCTACGATATTTTTCGTATATTTTTTTTCTTCTCTTTTCCCGGATCTTCTTTTAATATGTATTTTTGGTAATAAGCCAGAACGAGAGACGTGAGAGGAAGAGCTATAATCATGCCGATGACACCGAGCAGAGTTCCCCATATCGACAGGGATAAAAGTATAATTGCCGGATTTAATCCTGTGACATGTCCCATGATGCGAGGGACGAGAATTATATCTTGAATTAACTGTACTATGATGAAAACAGCCATGCATGCTGCGAACAAAAGCCAGAAATTTTGTCCCGATTCAGAGGCTTTTATCAAACATAACAAAACTGTCGGGATAACTCCGATGATTTGCAGGTAAGGTACCATATTCAGTAGTCCGATAAATAATCCCAATACGATAGCGAGGGGTAGTCCGACGATAAGAAATCCGATGCTGAAAAGAACGCCGACTAAAAAGGCAACGAGAGACTGACCTCTGAAATACCGATTCATGCTTACTTGCACGTCGGTGAGTATCCCTAATACTGTTCTGCGGTAGCGGCGTGGAATGAGGCCTCTGAAGCCGACGATGATCTTTTCATAATCGAGCAGGATGAAAAAAAGATACAATAATACTATAAACCAGCTTATAATAGTGATAATCTGGTTTACCGACCCGGTAAGAAAAGACCATGCTTGGGTAACAGTTGTTTCGATCAATTTTTTCCAGTCCTCTTTGTTCATTATCTGTGCGATCTGCTCGAAATCGATTTTTTCCCGAATATAATCATGCCAACTTTCGGGAATGAAAGGTATAGCATTATCCGTCGATATGTAATTATGAATAAGAATTTTCATTTTATCTATTTCCTCTATAATAGATGGTATGAAAATCCAGCCGAGCAATCCGAAAAAAAGAATGACAGAAAGGAGGGTCGCTGAAATAGCTACTACCCGGTTTTTGATATGGCATTTATTATGAAAAAATTCTACGATCGGATGCATGAGGTAGGCCAGTAACCATGCAACAAGAAAAGGCAGAAGTGCACCTTTCAGCAAGTTTATCAAGTAAAAAGTCCCGATGAGAACTGCGATACTGAATATGATTCGGGTAACCCGGTCGAAAGTATAAGGACGACGTGAAAGATACATGATTACTTTTATTTTGATTATAATTGATAATGAAGAATATATGCAAGTGTGAATATCTATTCTTGCAATGTATGCTTTTTATTATAGCATGTGCGACAAAGTGGCTGATATTCTCCTTTTTCGCCTAATAAAACTCTTTTATCATTGTCTACGAGTCGGTGAGAATAATTTGCCAAATGTCCGCATTCTACGCAAATAGCATGAACTTTGGTCACTTCGTCGGCAATCGATAACAAATAAGGCATAGGTCCGAAAGGTATCTTTTTGAAGTCCATGTCTAATCCTGCTACGATAACCCGTGTTCCTTGATCGGCAAGCTGGTTGCAGATATCGACGATGCCTTGATCGAAAAATTGGGCCTCATCGATACCTACGACATCTACACCGCTTGATAATAGCAATATACTTGCAGAACTGTCTACCGGAGTCGATTGTATGGAGTTACTGTCATGGGATACGATTTCTTCTTCCGAGTAACGTACATCGATAGACGGTTTGAAGATTTCGACTTTCTGACGAGCTATTTTTGCGCGTTTGAGCCGTCTTATCAATTCTTCGGTTTTTCCTGAAAACATCGATCCGCAAATTACTTCTATGCGGCCGCGTTTATGGGTTTCGTAGTTTTCTTCAGAAAATAACATTTTGATTCTCTTATATTAAATAGTTCAAGAAGTTTTAGAGCCTGTCTGAATTTTCCAACAAAAAAATATTATCAGATCATCTTTACGTTTTCTTTCGGTCTTTTTCCCCGTTTTCCCTCGTCGGATAGCCCGCTATCCTCCTTGTAAAAACAGAAAAACATCCTCGAAAGAAACTCTCAAACCTGACCCGAGCAAAATTTAGACAGGCTCTTATATCTTGAAACAAATGTACGACACTTTTTTATTTTTTTGAACTATCCGGTTCGAATTTACTTATATGACTTGTTCAAAATTATGAAAATGCTTTTAGAATAAGAGGTATAGCGGATTGCATAATGTACAGGAACAGGAAAACATCCTTATATATCTATTGTCGGAAAATTCAGATAAGGGCTAAAAATGAAACAAAATTGTATATTCTTTGAAAATCGGTTATTTTTGTTTTAGAAATTATATCTTTTTATGAATATATCTGTTATAAAATATCTTATTGTGTTCTTTTGGACGGGATTATTCTCTTTTTCGCATGCCGAGACAGGTATATCTCGTTTTGTTTCTTTGCCGGAATTGCATTCAGCTTCGGTAGGTTTTTGTATTATGGATGTTGAAACGGGAGAAATAGTATCTTCTTATGACTCTCGGCGCTTACTTCTTCCGGCTTCGGCATTGAAGCTACTAACTTCGGCAACAGCTCTCGGAATATATGGGGGAGAACATCGTTTTTATACCGATGTACAATATTCGGGACATATCGGTAAAGATAGTGTGCTTTATGGCGATTTATATATTCGGGGGTGCGGAGACCCAACATTAGGTTCGGAATATGGTACACGTCAGGTTTTTGATTTTCGAAATCGTTTGTTGAAAGAGCTTGAAAATGCAGGTATTCGTCGTATAGAAGGGAGCATTATTGCTGATGACAGCCGATTCGATACGGAAGGGGTTTCGCCGAAATGGTTGTGGGAAGATGTCGGGAATTATTTTGCAGCAGGTTGCTATGGCATTAATTATAGAGACAATACTTATCGTCTGACATTGCGTTCGGGAATAAAAGGTTCTATGCCCGTTATTATCGGAGTAGAACCGGAAATACCCGGATTGAGTTTTTCTAACCACCTTGTTTCGAGTAGTAATGCGATTGACAGTGCCTACATATACGGAGCTCCTTTTTCTTTACGGAGGTATATTTATGGGAGTATTCCGGAAAAACGGGATCGTTTTGTCATAAAAGGTGATTTACCAGATCCCGCTTTGTTTTTTGTAAATGAAATAACGTCTTTTTTGAAAACTTCCCGAATCGAAGTGGTCGGTGCACCTGTAACGATGCGTATATTGAATGAAGAAAAAAAAATAAAACCTTTATCAGATCGGTATGTGCTGTTTCGTTATTCTTCAGACCGTTTATCTGATATTATTCGCATTGTAAATCATAACAGTAATAATTTATATGCTGAAACTTTATTGCGTTGGATCGCTTTGTCTCGTTATCCGGAAGCATCGGCATCGAAAGGTATCGAGGTGTTGAAGCATTTTTGGAAAGAGAAAGGAGTGTTTCTGGATGATCTTGTTATGTACGACGGTAGCGGTTTGTCTCCGGTAAACCGTATCTCGGCCGCAATGTTGTGTCGGATACTTGCGGCTGTGGCTTCGGATAAAAATTTGCAGGCGGTATTTTATTCTTCGTTACCGTGTCCGGGAGTAAGTGGTACGGTACGTTCATTTTTGAAAAATTCGTCTTTTTCGAAAAGAATGAGGTTGAAAAGCGGCAGTATGGCACATGTCCAAAGTTATGCAGGATATTATGATGCGGGAAATAAAAAATATGCTGTGTCTGTCATTGTAAATAATTTCTCAGGCTCTCGTTCACATTTGCGTCGTGTGTTGGAACAGATGTTCGAGACAGAATTGAGATCGTTATAGGTTGAATCCTCAAAAAACAGAAAAATATTCTCAAAGCCGCCCCGAATAAAATTTAAATGGGATTTTAGAACCGTTTTTTATTCTTTATGAGAAAGTTTCCCTCATATGAACTTTTAACAATTTTATACCTCTGTCGGACAGAGTACTATTTTCTGATCGCATAGGTAAATCAAATCCGAAAACTTATCTTAAATCATCATGTATGATAAAAGCAAACGGTTTCTTAATATTCAGAATATCGGTAAGATAAAAGATGTTTTGCTATATTTGTAAATTGTTAACCTTAAAAGGACTCTTGTAGGATAATTTTAGAGCCTATCTAAATTTTGTTCGGGTCAGATTTGAGAGTTCCTTTCGAGTATGTTTTGTTGTTTTTACGAGGATGATAGTGGGTTATCTAATAAGTGAGAACAGGGAAACAAACCAGAAGAAAACGTAAAAATGACCTGATAATATTTTTTTGTTGGAAAATTCAGACGTACAAATGTACGACAGGCTCTTAAAGTCTTCTTCTGAGAAATATATAATATAGGAAAAATCTGGTTTGAGAATTTTTTAATTACTGAAGATATTTCATTGATAAATTCCGGTTTTTACCCTGTATTTACTTTTATTTTTATCATAAGAAGAACAAGAATTCATAATTTATTTGTCTGAATTCTTACGTTTTTTTGAATATTATTAGAAGAAATTATTGGCCAACTCACATGAACGTTTGTTAAAACGCAAATAATTTCTAACTTTGTAGTGTCGGAATTGGAGTAGAGACTTTTTATCCGACATACATGTTAGAGAAGCGTTTAGTTTTATCCTCGCTTTGAAAATCGCCAATTTTTAAAACATTGAAGGATAAACAGAACAAACGTTCATGCTTTTCCATTATAATCACGAGAGTGAATATATAAGGTTAGGCGTGGGTTGGCTGTTTATTTCAATGTGGGTGTTTGGCGATACCTCAAAGCGAGTAAACTGACAAATTCCCACGCTTTTTTTATGTTTTGTTTTATCTTAAGTGAAACTGCTGATTTGGGGAATTTATGGCGAAAAATCTTTAGATCATGAAAATAGTTTTGTCATTTAAGATGAAGAGTCCGATACATGGTTTGCATGGATTAGTTGTGGCAGTAAATTTTTTGATGAACTCTGTGGGTATCGTTAAAGCCCATACTTCTAGGAGTTATCTTAATAAATCTATTTTTTAAATCCATCTTGTTATTATTAAAAATTAAGAAATGGCAAAAGCTTTAATTGCTTGTCATTTAGTCGAATCTATTATTATATAATTAAATTGTGAAAAGATATAAAAAAAGGTGGGTCTTATTGTTGATAACTGCATTATTTTTGTCGGGTATTGTATGGGCGCAGGAAACATCCGAGACTTTCACTTCGTGCTCGAATAAAGATTATCCTAATTATGTGATTTTTTTGTCAGATAAAAAAATCGATTCTGTTTTTTATTATGCCAATACTTCGATAGCACCGGTTATTTTTAAAGTGAATAAGCATAAATTGTATCCCAACAAACAGTTGGATAGTATTGCTGATATATTACGGCGAATACAACAAGATACTGTAATCCGTTTGTCGCATGTATGGGTCGGAGGAAGTGCCTCACCAGAAGGACCTCCGAGTTGGAATTATCAATTAGGTGAGTATCGTTCTCGGGCTCTTGCCGATTTTTTGTTACAAGAAACCGGTATTCCGGAAAGTAAACTTAAAGTTGAAAACCTTTGGGAAGATTGGTATTCGTTTGAAGTTGCATTGAAAAATGGAGCGCAAATTCCCAATAAAAGCAAGGTTCTTGATATTTTAGCAAAAGAGACTGATAATGAACGTCGTAAAAAACAAATTAAAGCCCTTGACGGAGGATATACTTGGCAACGGATTATTCGGAATATATTTCCTCCGTTCAGGAATGCACGTATTGCCATTGTCTGTCTGGAAGAACAATTTCCTCTGCCTCCAGTATCAAAAAATTTACAAGTTGCAGAATTTCTCATGCCAGATTTGAATCCTGCTATTCCTTTTTCTTTACGGCCGTCGCAACAAGAAAAATGGATAATTGCTATTAAGTCGAATTTATTGTTTGTTGCGGCATTGACCGCTAATTTGGGTATTGAAATTAGCCCGTGTTCCCATTGGTCTTTTGATTTACCGGTGTGGTATTCTCCATATAATATTACTTCGACGCGAAAGTTGCGTTTATTGGCGGTACAACCGGAAATACGTTGGTGGTCGAAAGAAACCATGAAAGGACATTTTATCGGTTTACATACCCATGTCGCCGGTTTTAATGTGGCAATTAATAATCATGGTCGTTATCAAGATCCTAACCATGCTTTATGGGGAATGGGAATCAGTTATGGTTATGCTATCGATATCGGTAAAACGAAAAGATGGACTTTGGAATGTAATATAGGAGCAGGTTTTGCTGAATTTGATTATGATGTTTACCGTAACTGGGAGAATGGTCCGAAATTTCGTTCGGGGTCAGGCTGGTATTGGGGTATAACGAGAGGAGGCGTTTCGATATCCTATAAATGGTATAAACAACGGAAAAGGTAAAGAATATGAATGGAAAAAATCTAATGATTGCTGTATTATCCGTATTTATGGGATTAATGATGGCTTGTGATGCGACTGTTCATGAGTATCCTGTTCCCGATAAATCGTTTGTTGTCATAGAACCGAATGTTGATCGGTTGCCGCCTCTTTATTATAAAGAAGTTTTTTATGATGAAGAATGGAATCGTACGATTAAAAATCTGGAAGAAGCACACTCCAAACCGTATGTTCCAGATGAAGATTTTGCAATGCGTATTATTCTTGATGTTTATGAAAAAAAATCGGGGAAGAATAGAATCGTACAGCAGAGAACCGAGCGACGAATGCTTTTTGTTGATAAAGATGCATTACCTCCACAAGATACGATACAAGTTTATTTACCGAAAGGTGATTATCAAGTGTTGGCATGGGCGGATTATGTCTATAAAGATAATCCTGTCGATCTATTTTATCAGACAGATGTGTTAATGTCCATTAAGGCGAATACGGATGTTTATCCTGTTAATACGCATCATCGAAGTACAGCAGTCGGTCAGGAGGTGTTTACGGTAGGTTCAGATTTTGAGCCAAATAGTTTTTCTTTTGAAGAGTCTGGGAATTTGCCTTCTACGGTTATTCCAGTTATGATGGAAAGACCTTCGGGGCGTTACAGAGTAATTGCATCCGATTTTGACGATTTTATCCGGGCTGGAGGTTCACTGGAGGGATTGACTGTAAAAGTAATTTATAAACAATATATCGGAGTCGGGTATAATGTAGAAGCCCGAAAACCGAATCTGTTTACAACGATGTATAGTTTTAATACGATTCCTTCTCAAATAGTTTATGATGGAAAAGAGGCAGTCTCTTTGTTCGGAGATTATTTATTTACCGATTGGGAAAATGAAACGAATATTTTGGCTGATTTTTATTTTTTCGATGCTTCAGGAACAGAAATCAGCCATTGCCAGAATATCGAAATTCCTTTGAAGCGTAATCATGAGACTGTATTGAGAGGGTTCTTTCTTACTCGAAAAATAGGCGATGGTAATAACGTAAATATCGATGATAGTTTTGGTGGAGAATATGTAGTAGAGATCAACTAATATATTGTTTAACAAAAATGTAATTGTATGAGAAAATTTAAAAATTTAGTTATGATCGGATTTTGTTTGCTATTGGTAGCATGTCAATCGGAAGACTTGTTTACCGATGCTCCGGTCGCTACAGGAGAAGGGAATGTAAATTTTACGGTTTCTGCCCCTGATCTTTTACAAATGACGCGTGCAGCTTTAGGTGAAAATAGTAATAGTATGCGTGGGGGAATCACTAATGTAGATTTTGCTGAATATGATTTGCGTTATCAGTTAGCGGTTTATCGCGTGGATGGGGAAGGGGAGAATATCTCCTATACGCAGGTAATTTCTCCTCAGAAAAAAGTTGTGGATAGCTATCAAGCTGTAAATTATTCTTTACGTCTGACTCCGAACCGGAATTATAAATTTGTCGTTTGGGCGGACTTTGTAAAGCAGGGTACTGATACGGACTTACATTATGAAACCAGTAATTTCGAAAATATTACTTGCATAGACGGAGTCGATAAACAACTGAATGATGAGAGTCGGGATGCCTATTTTGCGACTGAAGAGATTACAGTAGGTAGCGACGGGGTCATGAAAGATTTGACATTGAAACGTCCTTTTGCTAAACTTCGTGTTGTTGCTACTGATTGGGGAGTATATGATCTGGAGATGCCAGATAATTTTAAAATAACTTATTACGGATGTAAACGTTTTACTAATATTAATGCAGTGACCGGTTTGTCTGAAAGTACAGATTTGGCTGTTGACGTAACGGCAGTTACTGAAGTTTATACAGGTTCGATTGATAAATCTCAAAAAGATTATGCCTTAGGTTATGATAAAAGTATGAATAATAGAACTTTGACAGTCGATTATCTGATGACCGATGCAACGGAACAGACTCCTATTCATTTTAAGTTCGAAGCATTGGACGGTACTTCACTTGTTAGTTCACATGATTTAAAAACAGATATTCCCATTCAACGTAATTGGTTAACGACAGTAATGGGTAATATTTTGACTACAGATGCACAGTTTACTATTGCTATTGATGAAAATTTTGAAAATGATTGGGTTGATGCAGAAGAATGGTGGAATCCGGCGGTAATTGTGCCGAAAGAACCTGTCTATGACGAGAGTACCCAAACTTATCATATCTATACGAGAGAAGAGTTTGCATGGCTACCGGATAATATCCTTGATATGATTACTAAAAAAGATGCAAGTGGTAAATCGGTAAATGTTACGATCCTTTTGGAGAACGATATCGATATGAGCGGAGTTGAATGGAAACCTATTTATACTTCAGGAGAACAGACATACACGGTAGATGGTCAAGGGCATACTTTAAGGAATTTCTCTTTGAATGGGAAATTCGGTGCAGTGTATGAATATCAGATTTGGGGAATTACTATCGGTAAATATAATGCGTATACGGGAGTTTGGGGTAAGTTTGAAGGTGTAATGAAGAATTTGACGTTCGAGAACATTACTATTAATGGGCTTGCCGATGATGAAGTGCATACGGATGTTGACGGAAATCCGATAGATCATAGTAAAGAATATGCTTATTTTGCCGGCTGTGTGGGATATACCGGAGCAAATTATAGTACCGTTGCTCAATTTGAAAATGTGCATGCAAAGCATATACATATTAAAGCCTCTACGGGTTTGACTACTCAAAATGTCGGAGGTTTGATTGGATGGATCGGTGTAGGTGGAGGAGCTACTTGGTTGGATAACTGTTCTGCCGAAGATATTTATTTAACTGGTTATCAGGCTGGAGGATTAGTCGGTCAAATTGTCGGCGGAAGGGGTGTCGCAGTTAAAGATTGTCGGACGGAAAATATTCATATTCGAATGAGAAGTCGTTCGGGAATATCCGGATTTATTGGACAATATAACGATGGTGCAGGATCGAAAATAGAAAATTGTGTTTATCCTGCACATGTTGAATATATCGATGATAAAAATGGAGTATTGACAGATTATGAGCCTGCAAATAATTATTATGGTTCATGTAGTAAAAATAAAGACAAACTTGTCATAACTACATCGACTCCTTTACCATGATATATTATAGCTGATCTTTGTAAAGATTTATTATTGAATTAGAACCTGTTTAAAAATTCGGATAAAGCTTATTATCAGACTTTCTTTGAATTTCTCTTTCGGTCTGTTTTTTATTTGTCAGGGAAGCCACTATTATTTTAGTGAAAGCAGATAGATATTCTCGAAAAAAATTTTTAAAGCCGGTTAAATAGGAACAAACTCTTAAAAAGTCGTTTTTAGTCAACTTTATTTTAAACTAAAAACGGCTTTTTATTATGTTGAAATCTGCAGTCGGCTTAAAAGCTATTTTTTCGGTATTGGAAAAAAGTCGTTTCTGAATGTTATTTAGATAATTCTTGTTTTTTGTAAAAATAATGTTTCTGTTTTTTCATACATATTTCTTTAGAAATAATTATTGAAGTTGATTATTGATAGTATATTTGAATTCTGATATTTTTAATTTATGGTTATATGAAAAGATTGGTGTATTTATTATGTTTTGTCTTCATAACTGCCGTTGCGCAGGGACAGGCCAAGTATGTGTTTTATTTTATTGGGGATGGAATGGGAGTAAATCAGGTAAATGGTACGGAGATGTACCGTGCCGAATTGCAAAACGGGCGTATTGGAGTAGAGCCGTTACTTTTTACTCAATTTCCGGTAGGAACTGTGGCAAGTACGTTTTCTGCTAAAAATTCTGTAACAGATTCGTCTGCGGCAGGTACGGCTTTGGCTACTGGGAGCAAAACTTATAATGGAGCGATAGGGATGGACGAACAACAAATTCCCTTACAGACAATAGCAGAAATGGCTAAAAAAGCAGGTAAAAAAGTAGGTATTGCTACCAGTGTCAGTGTCGACCATGCTACTCCTGCCGCATTTTATGCACATCAGCCTCGTCGTAATATGTATTATGAAATAGCAACAGACCTTCCGAAAGCCGGATTCGATTTTTATGCAGGTGCGGGTTTTTTAAAACCGACGACTTCGGCAGACAACAAAGAAGCTCCGAGTATTTTCCCTATGTTTGAAGAAGCCGGATATACGTTGGCACGTGGATATGATGATTATAAGGCAAAATCTGATCAGGCACAGAAAATGATATTGATTCAGAAAGAGGGTGCAGATGCCTCTTGTTTACCCTATGCGATTGATCGCAAAGAAGGGGACTTGACGCTTGCTCAAATTACTGAAAGTGCAATTGATTTTCTTACTAAAGATAAAAATAAAAAAGGCTTTTTTTTGATGGTAGAAGGTGGCAAAATAGATTGGGGATGCCATTCTAATGACGCTGCTGCGGCTTTTAATGAGGTGATAGATTTGGATAATGCGATAAGAGTTGCTTATGAATTTTATAAGAAGCACCCTAAAGAGACATTGATTGTCGTTACGGCAGACCATGAAATCGGGGGAATTGTGCTTGGCAATGGTAAATATGAACTGAATTTGAAGGTTCTGCAATATCAAAAGAATTCGGCAGATATATTATCGAATCAGATCAGTGCGATGCGAAGAAATAAGAATAATAAAGTGCTTTGGAATGAAATGAAGGCTTTTCTTTCGGAAAAAATGGGATTTTGGAAAGAGATACCGCTTACGTGGGAACAAGAAAAAAAATTACGTGATGAATTTGAAAATTCTTTTGTAAAAAATAAAGTCGTATTTGAAGAAAGCCTATACTCGAAAAATGAACCTATGGCTGCACGTGCGAAGGAGGTAATTAATGAAATTGCAATGATTAGTTGGGCAAGTGGAAATCATTCGGCCGGTTATGTTCCTGTGTTCGCAATCGGGGAAGGGTCGCAACTTTTTCATGAAAAAATAGATAATACCGAGATTCCTAAACGAATAGCAAAAGCGGCAAAGTATAAATAGTGCGGACGTCCGTTGTTCATATACAAATAGCTGTTTTTTGTAGTGCTTGTTTAAAAGCCTGCCTGAATTTTCCGACAAAAAAGTATTTTTATTAAAAATTTTCGAATCTGATATAGGGTAGATTTAGAACAGAATCTAAGACTATAAAAAGAGCCCGTTTCAAAATAATTCTGAAACGGGCTCTTAACATGTGTAGTTGTGTATTTGTGTGTGAATTGTATATCTTTATTTTAATTTCGTTCCGGCATTTTTTTTGTCAGAGGCATCTCTTTTCGTAACATTTGAGTCGCTTTACCGGTGAGCCATAGATAATGGTCTGAAGGTTTTCCATCCATTCCGATAAACTGGGATATTTTAGTTACAGGAGGTGTATCGGTACATTTAAATATCGCAGTGCCTTCGTCTATTTCATCAAACATAGCTACATAGATCATTTCTCCTCCGGCTTTCATGGCATTATACATTTGGTCCCAGAAAAATTTCCCTCCTTGACGCGGTATCGAACCTGATGGTTTTATGTCATCGGGAAATTGAATCGTGCTTAAATTATGCCAACTAAAACCCGGAGTGACGCAAGGTACATAATCTATTTTGTTCTTTTTACACCATTGGATATCGGCTTTGGTCTCGTCATGATAACGGTCCATATCGTTATGTAATAGCGGAGTATAACGTTGTACGGTCCAAGGTAGTAATAAATCTGCTTTTTTGATTATTGTGTGCAGATAAGGATCATTGGTGCAATCGAAATTCAGATCGCGCCAAGCTGTAGGAACTCCCAGCATGACAGCGCAGCCTCCGTATACCGGATCATTTTGTAAGAAATCGATTAGTTTTTCTATACCTATTTCGTTAACCTTGTATGGACGATCTGTAAATCCTAATCCCCATATTGCAACGACTGGTTTTTGGTTATGGTGCAGGTATGTTTTACTACCGTTTTGGTTCGTAACTTTTAGTTGATCGACCAGATATTTCCAGTCTTCAATAATAACCGAACAATCTTCTTTTTTGTGCCTTAATCCTGACAAGTCGTACATAATCGCTATGGCTCGATCATATTTCGAAGCGGCGTCAAATGCATTTTTAAGAATGATATCAGGTAGTGATTGTTCACCCCTTCCTCGTGCGTAATCAAAGAAGCGTTGCATAAATACTCCGTCTATACCATATTCTTTCATCCATTTAAAATGGAGGTCTGTCGTGCTGATATCATAAGAACTGAATATACGTGCCGTAGATCCATCGGCATTTTTAAATTCTGTAGGATAAGTTTTTGAATATTCCCGTACATCAGGCCAAATATCTATATGGCAACTTCCATCTTTAAAACCGTTTTTACCCGCCATGTGGCGGAATCCTCCGCTTTTACCATCTTCCGGAGTTCCGAACCAACCTTGATATCCCGCCATAATCATCCCTTTGTAACTTGGATATTTGGTCTCTTTGGCATGTTTTGTTGCGCCTTGCATGGTCGGGATCATAAGGTAAGAACACATTGCAAGAGTTAAAATTTTCAGCACTTTCATTTTTTATTTTTTGTCGTGTCGTTATTGAATTTTGTGCTTCAAAGGTATTTGGGAACACTTAATAAAAGGACATTAACTCTATTAACAGAAGTATAAAAAAGCGATTAAATTGATTTTTTTACTTGATTAATAATAAAAACCGCTCTTTTTATAATGAAAAAGAGCGGTTTTTATTATTTCTAAGAGAAATCTCTCTTTAAGGTTTTTCTAATACCGAATCCATTTCTTCGGCAAGATAATCCGGTTGATTACAGATTAAGCGTCCGTTGAAGAACCAACCGCCTCCGCCTTGAATAGCTTTGATAAGGAAGTGATTCCAGCCTTGGTGCAAAGGCAACCCTTTTGATACGGCTTTACCGCCTTCAATAGGACCTTCGCGAAGATTACTGATGATCATTTTTCCGTTCAACCATACTTGCACGGCATCATCAGCAGCTACTTCGAGATCGACGACAGGCATGTTCGGTTCTATAAGCAGGTCATCTAATGGTCTCGGACTGAATACCCAAAAGCTCATATAGGCTTCTGCGTTTTGGGTAGGACCGTCTAATTTTGCTTGTTTGAAGTCGATCAAACCGCTTTGCGAATGGTATTTTTTCCATGTTTTTCCGTCGAGTGTCGTATTTTCCTTAATAGCATCGACTTTAGTTAAGTCAACTCGGTTTTGCGTTCCTGCCTCTTTTACAGAAGATACAGGGTAGCTTCCACTCATCAATACACGTACGATTTCTCCTGATTTTAATAATGGTTTACCGGAGTCGCTACCTGATCCTAATTCAATGCCCATATTGGTAAGAAGTGCCCGAACTGCTTTTTCTGCTTTAGCGCCACGGGGTGCAGCAGGAATAGTCGTAACGACCAAGTTTCCTTGTCCCATTTTCTTTTTGAGCATTACAACGCCTTCGGGTTTGCTTTCTTTTTCGGTACGTAAAATCATACCTGTCTTGGCATATTCCGGTTGTTTATTCCATTTCATCCAATCAGTATCGCATGCTTTAAGCAATGTCGTGCTGTTTTTTACTAAAGAACCACCTAATCCGACGGTCGTAAATTCTGCCGGATGTAATTCAGAGAAATAGAGATCGGCTTCGGTAAGACCAGAAGTAATATCGTCCGGAGTACCGAATACCAAAGACGTTGCTTTGCGATCGGTTATTACTACCGGAGACGGTAATATTTTATTCAGTTCGTTTACTTTTTTCGGATCAGCTCCCCAAACAACTACCGTACCGCCTTTAGCATATACTTTTTGCATAACAGATGTGGCATTTGCCGGAATATTTGCACCGTCGATGATCAGCAGTTCGGGTACGGTTTCGGTATTCATTTTCTTCACAGGAATGCCGGTACGGAACAATTCACTGCTTAATTTACCGTTTTCGGGTAATATTTTTATCGATTTTACTTTTTTCACGTTAGCGGCTTTTGCCGGAGTTACGTTTTTAACCACCCATTTACAAGGTTGCATGGGTTCGGCATTTGCAGCTTTAATTGCATCGAATAGCGGCCATGTTTTGTATAATGGCAGAGATTGATCGTAACCGGGGTTAACAGTTGTACTGTATGGTCCGATGCGTTCTGGCTGTACACCCGGTTTCCCTTCTACGAAAGAGGTGAATGCTATACCGTCGTTTAATGTAGGAGCTTTTGTCTGGTCTTTTAAACCGATTGGGAGGGGTTGCAATCCGTACCAAATTAGATTGAATACACATCGGTAGCTGGCTTTGTATTTACGTTGATTTGCTAAAGAGTTATAAGCATCTACAGCAACGCTTTCCATGCGTCCTTCAAATGAACGGTATGCGCGTCCACCATCTTTTGCAGCGTTGGAGACTTGTTCGGGTGTTCCGTAATATGCGTTACAAGCTTCACCGACACCCCAAGGTTTTCCGCTGTCTAAAGCTCTTTTCATAGCACCTTCTCCACCGTAGTGAACCATGTAAAACGGTAATAATCCGCGTCCGTCGTCTTCCCCGTCGGCCGAAGCCCATGCACGTGAGGGATCATATTTAAAGCATATATCAGACCATATTTTAAAATGTTTTACCAAATTGTCTTCTAATCCCGGAGCATTACGCATGACACCTCGGATAATCGGCATAATTTCATTGGAAACGCTCCATCCGAATACTGATGGGTGGTTGCGGTCACGCAGTACAAGTTGCTTCATGTGCTCTTCACTGCATTTCCAAAATTCTTCACTGCCCAGTTTTTGACCTCCGTCACTGGCCCACATGGCACTCTCGTCTAAAACAAGCATGCCCATTTCATCTGCTACATCAAGATAAAATGTCGGGTAAGGTTGAGCGTGGAAACGTACGGCATTGCAGTTTGCAGCACGTAATGCTGTGTACCATGCCCAAGCATAGCGGCGTGTCATTTGAGGGATACCCATAAAATGCCATGAGTCTCCTTTTAATACGAAAGGTTCTCCGTTCAACCAGAATTGTCCGTCTTTCAGTTCGGTTTGTCTCCAGCCGAAGCGAGTGTATTTGCTGTCATTCGTTTTTCCGTTTACCGCAGTTTTTACTACTAATCCATATAAGTTTGGAGAAGAAGGTGACCACAATTTCAATTTATTGTCAACAGTCGTTTTCAACGTTGTTTTTATTTCTTTTCCTGCAGGTATAGTTATTTTTTGAGCCGGAATTTGTAATGCAGCTTGAGTGCCTAACTGTGAACTCGGATTTGCAGCCGTAAGAGTCGTTTTTCCGGCTTTTGATATCCATGGGTAAGCCGCTGCGCTAAGACTTACTTCAACCGCTTTATTTTCATCGTTGCGGAGTGTTACTTCAACCTCTAATGTGTTTTTATTGACAATGGGTTGAATATATACATCTGCTACACGGGTTTGCGGCAGAGCTACGAGATATACATCTTGCCAGATACCGGCAATGTGTTGTCCCCAGAATGATCCGCCTTGATATGTTCTTCGTCCCAATGGACTTTTTCTATCATCGAAAAGAGAAGATTTTAGAATCCCTACGTTCAGTACATTTTCTTGTCCGAATTTAACAACATCGGTAATATCTACGTCAAAAGGCATGAAAATGTCGAAGTTGTTACCGACAATTTTACCATTGACATATACATCGGTTTTCCCGGCGACAGCTTCAAAGTGAATTTGTATTCTTTTTCCTTTCCAAGAAGCCGGAACGGTAAACTTTTTCTGTAACCATCCCATTTTTATTGATTCCCATTCTTTAGGATAACTCGGATATGTACGATGGTCTCCACCTAATCCGTTTTTATCGGCAAAACTATTGACATTCCAAGGTGATGGAATGCGAATCGGAGTTTTGCTGAATGTTACTTCATTTACTCCGGGTAAAGCCGGTGCGGCGGTTTCGCCTTCTTTAAATCCTGCCGGTAATTGTACGGGAGCAAAAGCCCATGTCCCGTTCAGGCAGATTTCTTCCCGGTAAGGTTTTTCTACCGGTTTGATCCAATGCTCTGAAGGAGCGAACTCCATGCTGCTTTTCATTATTTGTCCGGTTGCAGATGCTGCAACAAACAATAAGCACAATGCAGTCCAAAAACTGTGTTGTTTCATAATGATTTATTTTTGTTAGTGTGTATTAAAAACTTTATTATTTTGATTTAACGATCACAAAATAAAAGGGCAAGTATTAAGTAATCTCCTTTTTCGCGATTAAATTTGAACTAAAAAATCATTTATGCAGTTTTTAATTTATAATCTGCTTTGAGCCTGTCTAAATTTTCCGATAAGAAGATATTATCAAATTATTTTTGTGTTTTTCTGTTCTGATAAAAATTAAAAAATGTTTGCGAAAACAACTTCTAAAAAAAGCCTGTGCAAAAAATGATTCAAAAAAAGTTCGAGTATATGATTTTATTCAGATCTGCTTTAAGAATTTCTTTATCGGAAAATTAAATAGGCTCTTAGATGTCACTTTTTATTGATTAATTTTTGTCCTAATGTGATATTAAGACCGATTTAAGGCATTATTAATCCAAAATTTAAGATTGAGCATTTTTCTTTGCATTTTATAGTAATGCATGGGAAACATCATCTGTTTTTGATCATTTTTCAGATTTGTAGGGTATTCCGGATTATTTAGAAAACACTAAATATAAACATCTTCAAATAAATAATAACTAATATGCAAACACACTTACGAACCCTGGGTTTGGGATTGGCTTTGAGTTTCGGGCTCGGACAGCTAAGTGCCCAAAATGGCGTTTTCAAAGAAGATTTCGCAACCGATGGGATGACTCTTAAAACTATCGGTAGAGGAGATTGTCATGTAAAAAATGGCGTTTTTAGCAGTCGGGAATCTTATGCTCTTTTCGGGAATCCCGAATGGAAAAATTATTCGGTAACCTTTAAAGCTCGAGCTCCTAAAGGCAGTGAGCAGGTTCAGATATGGGCGGGATTTCGTGCCTATAATCGTAATGATCGATATATTATCGGATTAAAAGGCGGATTGCAGGATGATATCGTACTTGCTCGTCAGGGGTATATGGGTACAGATGAGTTTTTTGCCGTAAAACCTCTCGGATTTCATCCGATTCCCGGAGAATGGTATAAATTTAAAATCGATGTAGTAGGAGATCGTATCCGGGTTTATATTAATGATGAGAATATTCCTCGAATAGATGTAACTGATAAAAACTCAAATTTAGCTCCCAGTGGTCAAGTTGCTCTCGGTGGCGGTTGGTTAACTACTGAATTTGATGATCTTGAAATTAAGGAACTTCCTGAAAATTATTTTCGAGGGAAAAAACGTCAGGAGTATAAATATGCTATGACTCCGGCAGAAAAGGAAGCTAAACGTCAGAAAGAAAGAAGTCGTTATAAAGCGATTGAAGTGGGAACACTGAATCCGGGGCGTACAGAAATTAGTCTTGACGGTCAATGGCTTTTTATGCCTGAATATCAGTTGAGCGATCAAGCAAAAGCTATAAATCCAGCTGTAGAAGATACAGATTGGCATTCGATGAGTGTACCTAATTTCTGGAATCCTATTCGAATTTGGCTTCATGGAGAAACATTTGGTCCTGAACATTATTCCAAAGGTGTTTCAGATACCTATTTTCAACAGGAAACCGAGCGTTGTGAAAATTATACTTTCGAATATGGGAAAGTAAAAGCTGCTTGGTATCGTCAATGGATAGAATTACCTGAGTCGATAGAGGGTAAACAGGTTGAATTGCATTTTGATGCTGTGTCTAAAGTTGCAGATGTATTTATTAACGGGAAAGAAGCCGGTTCGCATATTGGTATGTTCGGAGATTTTTCGGTCGATGCGACACCATATTTGAAACCGGGTAAAAATCTTATTGTTGTAAAAGTAGTTCGTGATTTTATAAAAAATATAGCGGATGCAGATAAAATCGTAGATGTTGCTGTAACTGTTCCGGTAACCAATAAAATGTTAAAAGATATTGCTCACGGTTTCTATTGCATCGATAATGGAGGAATATGGCAACCTGTGCAAATGGTAATTACAGACCCTGTAAAAATAGAGGATGTATTTATCAAGCCTTCTCTTACCGGAGCTGATTATGAAATCACTTTGAAGAATTACGGTAAGAAAAAACAGTCATTCGATATTAACGGTAAAATTATCGATAAGTCGAACAATGTACAGTTGAGCGATGTCCTTTTACAGAAAGGGGTAACATTAAATCCGGGAGAGGAAAGAACTGTTATGGCGAGTGTGAAAGGTTTGCAACCTAAATTGTGGACACCTCAGCATCCTAATCTGTATAATTTTAAGTTTTCTTTGAGTAATAAAAAAGGTGCGATCGATAGTAAAACTATTACTTCCGGATTCCGTACTTTCGAAAAACGTGACGATGGTTTCCTATATTTGAATGGCGAGCGTTATTGGTTGAGAGGCGGTAATCATACTGTTTTTGCGTTGACACCAAATGATCGTCGTATGGCTGATACTTTCTATCAAATAATGAAGAGCGGTAATATAGAGACTACCCGTACTCATACGACTCCCTATAATGAGTTATGGATTACTGCTGCCGATGAGAACGGTATCGGTATAAGCCATGAAGGGACTTGGCCTTGGTTGATGATTCAGTCATCTATGCCTGACCAGAATTTGATTGATATGTGGGCGGACGAATATGTCGGCATGTTGAAAAAATATCGTAACCATCCGTCTATTTTCTTCTGGACTATCAATAATGAGATGAAATTCTATGATAATGATCCGGATAAGGACCGTGCGATTAAGAAAATGCAGATTATCGAAAAAGTAGTAAAACGAATGCGAGAAATAGATCCTACTCGTCCTATTTGTTTCGATTCTAATTATAAACGTCCGGAAAAACGTTTTGGAAAGGATTTCTTCAAAACGTTTGACGATGGAGATATAGATGATGATCATTCATATATCAATTGGTATGATCATACTGTGTTTAAGCAGTTTAATGGTGAATTTCAGAAAAATAAGCGCGAAGGTCGTCCTTTGATCAGTCAGGAGATGTCCACAGGATATCCGAATAATGAGACCGGACATCCGACAACTTTCTATACGTATGTACATCAGAATCCTCAGGTATTGGTAGGGGACGATGCTTACCCTTATGGCGATCCGAATGCGTTTCTCGAGGCTCATCGTTTCATTACCGCCGAGTTGGCAGAAGCACTTCGCCGCAGCAATCCTGAAGCATCGGGTATTTTGCATTTTGCATTGCTTACATGGTTTAGAAATGTGTATGATGCAAATACCATCGACCCTTATCCTGCGTATTATTCTATGCAGAATTCGTTGAATCCTCTTTTGGTTTCAGCTGAATTATGGGGACGCCATTTATATGCCGGATCGACGTTGCCTGTCCGTTTTTGTGTCGTGAATGATTTGGAAGACGGTAGTACCATACCGGCTTCTACGATTACTTGGAGTCTTGTAAGTGCCGGACAAGTATTGGCTAAAGGTAATGTAGATGTTCCGGTTGTTAAACATTACGGTCGTCAATGGATGACTGCCAATATCAATGTACCTTCTGATTTGCCTGAATCCCGTGTGGATGCTAAGTTGAAGCTTGAATTGAAAGATAAAGGTGGAGTGTTGTTGAGTCAGAATGATTATAATATTACTTTGGCAACCCAAGAATGGAGTAATAATGAAGAACTGAAAGATAAGAAGATCGTTTTGGTAGATAATAACAATATTGCTAAAGTATTTGACCAATTGCAGATACCTTATACTAAAGTTGCTACTGTTACGGAAGCTGTGAAAGCAAAAGCCGATCTTTATGTTTATGCCGGATTGGATGATAAGAACTGTTCTGCAGAAGAATTGTCAAATGTGAGAAAATCAGTTCAAGGTGGTAAGAATGCTCTTTTCTTGAATTGTGAAAAAGCGATGTTGAAAATGTACCCGGAACATTTTACCGGATTCCTTGTTCCGACAGAAGGGGATATTGCAACAATGGAAGTTCCTGAATCTCCCGTGTTCGATAATATAGAAAAAATGGATCTTCGTTATTTTAACAATAATAAACGTGAGATTCCGACAGTTTGCAGTGCTTCGATGCAAACTGTACGTAGTGAGAAGGTCGTTCCTTTAGCAGCTCAAATGAAAATTCATGGTTATATTAACGGTGATATGCATAAACGTTCTGAATATGTATCGACGATTAAAGGATTCCCCTTGTTGATGATTCAAGATCAAGGTAAAGTTATGGTTTCTACTATGCGTACCGATAAAGCTGCAACAGATCCTATTGCAGGAAAATTACTTTCAAATATGGTTAGTACCATGCTTAAATAGGACATGATAACATATAGTTAGTTGAAACTGTGTCACGATAATTTTTTAAGAAAGAATCGTGACATAGTTTTTAGACAGGCTTTTAAAATAGTATATACACATACTTTATATTTAATTTTATTGATAGATGAAGAAAACTTTTTGCATCCTATTGGGGATACTTGTTTTTTGTTCTGTCGGGGTTGAGGCCAAAAAGAGGTATTCTTCTTATAAGGGATTGGTAATGGCCGGGTATCAAGGTTGGTTTAATACTCCCGATGACGGTGCTGACCGAAAGTGGAGACACTATCCCGGAAGGCAGGGATTTAAACCCGGTTCTTGCAGTATAGATATGTGGCCTGATGTCCGCGAATATGAGAAAGTGTATCCTACTTCATTTAGTTTTGCTGACGGGAGTGTTGCTAAAGTATTCAGTTCTCACGATGAATCAACGGTAGATACCCATTTTCGTTGGATGAAAGAGTACGGTTTAGATGGGGTTTTTATGCAACGATTTGTAGGAGAAGTGAAAAATCCTTCGGGGAAAAATCATTTTAATAAAGTTTTGGCTTCGGCTACAAAAGCTGCCGATAAATACGATCGTGCAATATGCGTCATGTATGATCTTAGCGGGATGAAAGGAACGGACGCATCGTTTGTTTTGGATGATATAGATGAACTCACCCGTTTGTTTAATATCGGAAATCGGAAAAAGAATCCTTCTTATTTGTTCCATAACGGTAAGCCTCTTGTCGTGATTTGGGGAGTGGGATTTAATGATCGCCGCAGATATACTACTGAAGATGTCGAGCTGATTGTTGATGGACTCAAAAAACGAGGTTTTAGTGTAATGTTGGGAGTTCCTACTTATTGGAGAGAATTGAGGTCTGATACGGAGAATAATCCGAAACTTCATGAATTGATTCGTAAAAGCGATATTATAATGCCTTGGTTCGTTGGACGTTATAATGACCGGAGTTTTGAGAAGTTCAAGCATTTAGTTTCTGAAGATATTGCTTGGTGTAAAAGCAATAAGATAGATTATGCACCTTTGGTTTTTCCCGGATTTTCATGGAAGAATATGAAAGGCATGAACAGCCATTCTACACCGAGAAACAGAGGCCAGTTTTTATGGGATCAAATGTATAATGCCGTAAGTTCCGGAGCTGAAATGATTTATGTAGCTATGTTCGATGAAATGGATGAGGGCACGGCCATATTTAAATGTGCGACAAAAGTACCGATTGGAGAATCTGTTTTTGTCCCGATTGAGGAGGGCTTGTCGAGTGACCATTATTTATGGTTGGTGGGACAGGGAAAAAAGATGTTGAAAAATCCGAAAGGCTTTTCTTCTGATCTTCCAGCCAGAAAATGATAATTATTGCTTGAATATATAGTTTAATAAAAAGAGTTGATGCAAAATTTTTGAATCAACTCTTTTTACTTTTGTTTACGGGAGTAAGTTGGCTATTCGGTGAAAGAAAACTCAGAGAATACCAACCTGGTAAATTTGTTCAAGTACACTTATTCTTCTTTTGTTACATCATTAAAGGAAAGTCCGTATTTTTCACCTAAAAGGGTTTGATATTCTTTGCAGAAATTATCATATATGCTTTTGGCTATACCCATTTTGTCGTTTCGGCAGAAGATAGAACATTTGATACGTAAAGCTTCTTCGTTGAAACTGTCATGTTGAAAAATGGAGTCTGCTATTTTTAACCGGAACTTGTCATTGTTCTGGAATTCCTCTTTGTGTAATAATAGATGCAACAAATCGATTGTTATATCTGAATAATGGCTTTTGAAACTGTCGAGATAATCGTTTTCTGTATTAGGCAATAACGGCCCGTATAGAAGTAATTCAAGAACTTTATTAAAAAATTCTTCATCATGTTCTGTTGTTTTGGTTGCTTTGTCTATATAATCTAAAGCGGTATGGTAGTCACAGAATACATCATCTCCTAAGATTATTTTCCAGAAATTATTGTCATTGACGATTTGTATGTTGCCGACCTTTTCGAGTAATAAACGTAAGCGGCTGATAGAAACGTTACGGTTATTCCGGGCAGATTTTTCGCTTTTGTCTCCCCATAAAAGGTCATCCAATTTTTTGCTTGTGATTCCTCTGTTATCTTTTTCGGTGTTGAGCAGTATTAATAATAGTAGGGATTTCAAAATGGGAGTAAATGAAGAGGTCATATTTTCTCCTGTTTTACTTTTTACGTTGAATGAACCCAATAAACAAATACATGCACGATCACGATTGAAATACGATTTATCCGGAACGGTAAAGATCGAAGATTCTGTTTCAGGTCTGCCGGTAGAAAGTTTATTATCCTTTTTCAGATTTTTACCGCTTTTCCGTATGAATATACCTGTTCCTGTCAGCAGTACTATTGCAGGAATCAGATACCAAAGGAAAGAAAGGTCTTGCTTTTCTTTGTCTTGTTGTAAAATTTGAGAATATACCATTGGAGGATAAGATAACGAGTATATCTGTATTTGAGACGGCTGTCCGTTTTTATAATTCTTCGCATAAAGACAATATAAATGTTGAGAATGGGGAGCATAATATAATTGGGAGAATGAAAAGTCTGCACCCGAATCGAAATGTTGTATTTCCGATACAGGAATAATTCCCGGTTCATTTATAGAAATTCTCAGTAATACTCCGCCCATATTTCCGGTAATAATATAAAAACAAGATTCATCTTTATTATAAATCATATTGCTGCCCGGAAGGAACTTCTTGTCGAAATTTGACATTTCCCATAGTTTTTTTGTTTCGAAAGTATTCAGATCGATTGCATATAAATCGGAAAAATCGCGAGGGGATAGTTCCTGATGTCCAGAAGGACATCCTTTGCCTCCAAATATATAAAGCGTATTATCTATGATTGCCGATGCAGGAGAATACCTTGGATATATTTCAGGGATAGTCTTTTCTGTAAATTCTCCTGTTTGGGGATTGATTTTAAATAGAGAATTTTTGTATAAGAAAGAACCGTATCCTCCAAAAGTAATAATGGTAGAATCAGGAGCTATGCCCGATGTGTGATGCCAAAATCCGGTTTCTTTTTCTGTTTTTGAGGTTTGAGTCCATGCCTTATCGGTGAAAGAAAATATCGATATGGTCTGATCATCTAAATTGTAAGATTCCAAACGATTCGTCTTTGTATTGAAAATCATTTGATTTGTGCTTGCAGCTGCCGGATATCCGATGATACCTCTGATTGTATCTTGGTGATTTGTAAGAGGATTATAGATGAACATTTCCTGACCACCGGTCGTAATATAGAACAGTTCTTTCTCCGGGTCGAATGCATACTGCGGGTTTCTTTTAAATTGGTAGCTGTATATATTTTTCCATACTGCATGATCATCTGTGAGCCAATGAGGGTTTATGGCTTTTGCCGGACTATGATTGACAAGATCGTAGCACACGCCTTTACCATGCTGGCTTAATTCCCAATGGCGAAATAACTCTTTTCCGTTGTAAATACGAATATTTTTTATGTTTATAGGAGCGGCATCCGGGGTATTATAATCCGGATGGTCGCAAGCCCCGAAATAGATACGAGTGTTTTTTATCTGGCTGAAATCATAATCATATACTCTTTTTATTGAGTTATAGGATAATTCTATTTTATTTTGTTTGGTTAGGAATGTAATACTGACAGGAATCCATCTATTTCGTATTATTGTATCGCTGATAAAGAAACGCTTATTTTTTATCACAATAGCCGGTAGCTTCCTTTGAAGAGTGTCTATGGAAAAAATAAGGTCTATGTTTTCGTTATTGTTTGTTATGATGCGTGTGGCGAAACCGAATATGATTTCGTCCCGGATATTCATTTCGAATGAAATTTGTTGTTTGTCTTGTATTTCTATAGGCTTTCCGTTATCTAAAACCAAAGAAGTCCGTTTATCCCCGTCATGCAGATGACTGTTGAAAAATAGTCCTGATGTCAACTCTTCAGCTGATGCTGATAATATTTGGATAGATATAAGGAAGAAAAGTCCAATTATTTTTTTCATGATGTTCTAAGTCGTGAGAACGTGATGATTATAAGTCTTAATATGCAAAGGAATAAAAAAAATGAGAATCTTGAAAATTACATGATGAAAAATTCGCTTGTTTTTAAGAGTCTCTTTGAATTTTCCAATAAGGAAAATATTATCAGATCATCTTAGCGTTTTTTTCGGTCTTTTTTCCCGTTTTCCCTTGTCAGATAGCTCGCTATCCTCCTCGTGAAAAAGAAAAACATCCACGAAAGAAAATCTCAAACCTGACCCGAGTAAAATTGAGACAGGCTTTAAGTTTTTGTCTGGTTTTGAGTGAATTTTTTATTTTTCGAATTTATGATCCTGTTTGTCGTATTCTCAATGCTTAAATTTTTCGGAATCGAATCTTTTGGTTTATGTTTTTTTTAATCTGTATTTAATCGGTATGTTTTTATTTCTTTAATATAGAATCGTGATCTTTGTAAATGTAATTTTTTGAGATTACAAATTAATATTATTTTTGCATATTCTGAATTTTAATCATCAACATAAACACTATCATACATGAAAAATCAAATTTTTTATTGCGTTTTATTTCTCTTAGGAGTTTTTTGTACCTATACAGGAAAAGCTCAAAATACTTTTCCGTTTCAAAATCCTGATCTCTCTTTCGAAAAAAGAGTAGATGATTTGGTCTCTCGGTTGACATTGGAAGAAAAGATTTCACAGATGTTGAATAAAGCTCCGGCTATCGAGCGGTTAGGCATTCCGGCATACGATTGGTGGAATGAGTGTTTACATGGGGTTGGACGTACTCCCTATAAGGTAACGGTATTTCCACAGGCCATAGGAATGGCTGCTACGTGGGATGAGGCTTTATTTCAACAGGTTGCGTCATCTATTGCCGATGAGGGACGTGCCATATATCATGATGCTATATCAAAGGGTGTTCATGAAATTTATCATGGATTGACTTATTGGACTCCGAACATTAATATTTTTCGAGATCCGCGTTGGGGAAGGGGACAGGAAACTTACGGAGAAGATCCTTATTTAACCGGAACTTTGGGAAAAGCTTTCGTAAACGGTTTGCAGGGTGATGATCCTAAATATTTAAAAGCATCGGCGTGTGCGAAACATTATGCAGTGCATAGTGGCCCGGAAATTTCCCGGCATTTTTTCAATACAGAAGTGAGTATGTATGATTTGTGGGATACATATTTACCTGCTTTCAGGGATTTGGTCGTTGACGCGAAAGTTTCGAGTGTAATGTGTGCCTACAACGCTTTGGCTGGTCAGCCGTGTTGTGGAAATGATCTTTTGATGCAGGATATTTTGAGAAAACAATGGAAGTTTACCGGTTATGTGACGTCTGATTGCGGAGCTATTGATGATTTCTTAAAACATAAAACTCATGCCGACGCTGCTCATGCTTCGGCTGATGCCGTATTGCATGGAACTGATCTTGAATGTGGGCAGAATATATATATAAAGTTGGTTGATGCCGTGAAACAAGGTCTTATTACCGAAGCTCAGATCGATGAATCTGTAAAGCGTCTATTTATGACTCGTTTCCGTTTGGGACTTTTTGATCCTGCAGATCGTGTAAAATATGCCGATACTCCGTTGTCTGTTCTTGAATGTGACAAACACAAGGCATTAGCTTTGAAAATGTCCAGAGAATCGGTTGTTTTGTTGAAAAATGATAATGTATTGCCTTTACGTAAAAATTTAAAAAAGATTGCGGTTATAGGTCCGAATGCAGATGATTCCACTGTTGTATTGGGAAATTATAATGGTTTCCCGTCTAAGGTTATTACTCCATTGGAGGCAATACGTTCGAAAGTCGGAAAACGTACGCAAGTTATTTATGATAGAGCGATAGATTGCGTGAAGCCTTCGGATGAAAAAACTGTAAACGCTTTGATAAAACGTTTACAGGGTGTGGATCAAGTGATTTTTATCGGAGGAATATCCCCTCGTCTTGAAGGAGAGGAATTACCGATATCGGTCGAGGGATTTCGGGGAGGAGACCGTACGACAATTGCTTTACCTGAAGTACAGACCGAATTGATGAAAAAAATGAGGGAAGCGGGATTACCGATTGTTTTTGTGATGATGACGGGTAGTGCTTTAGGTATAGAATGGGAATCGCAGAATATTCCTGCTATCCTGAATGCGTGGTATGGTGGTCAATTTGCAGGGCAGGCAATTGCCGATGTATTATTTGGCGATTATAATCCGTCAGGTAAATTACCTGTTACGTTTTATCGTTCGGATAGTGATTTGCCACCTTTCGGTGCATTTTCTATGGTAAATAGAACTTATCGCTATTTCAAAGGTGAAGCATTATATCCGTTTGGATTTGGATTAAGTTATACGATGTTCGATTATTCTGCACCGCAAATCGTATCTGGAGGAAAAGTCGGTGAATCAATTAAGGTTTCGGTAAAAGTAAAAAATATTGGGCAGAAAGATGGAGATGAAGTTGTTCAGTTATATCTTTCTCATGAAGGTATGGAAAAAGCTCCAATTACGGCGTTGAAAGGATTTAAGCGAGTTTATTTGAAAGCCGGAGAAGAAAAAACGCTTTCTTTTGAAATTTCTCCTAAGGATATGTCTTTGCCGGATGAGAATGGAGTCATAACTATATTCCCGGGTAAGAAAACAATATATGCAGGGGGAGTGTCGCCTACTTCTGAAGCCAAGTCGAAAGGGTTGGTAAAAAGTACAGTATGTCAGGTTACAGGAGATGCCTATGTAATAAAATGATTTGGTTTTAGAAATATATTTGTAACAGATTTTAAGGCGGTCGTTTTGACCGCCTTATTTTTTTGTCACTTCCTGCAACTTTAGGAGCTGTTTAAGAGCCTGCCTGAATTTTGTTCAGGTCTGGATTAGAGTTTTTTTCGAGGATATTTTATTGCTTTTACGAGGAATATCGCGGGCTATCTGACGAGAGAAAGCGGGAAAATAGGCTTGAAGAAAACGTGACAATGATTTGATAATATTTTTTTTGATTGAAAGATTTAAACAGGTCCTAAATAGGTAGTACTGCTACTATGTTTTTTCTCTCTTGATTATTTAGTTAAAAACAAATATTTGTCTATTGTATGCTTGCTAACAGTGAAATGAGATTATATCAGAAATAAAATTCTTAATGTGCAGATATACTGTGGAGAAGATATGGGTAAATATTTTTTTAGCGTTTGGATAGAAAAATGATTATATAAATCATGTGAAAGCAGCCTGTTAAAAGTGATATTGGATGAACTGTGATTATAGATTTATTCCTTTCTTTGTCTTATTCCATTAATAGTTTTGTAATATATAAGAATGCCGATAAGTATTTTAAAAATGAATCATTCGATAGATGATTATTTGAGATATTGAATAGTTTTATTCTTGATGTAAAAAATCTTATATGCTTATTATTGAGATATTGATTTATTTGTATTTTAATTGATTATGATAAAATTAATTCATATTTATCGTATATTTTAATTGTTTGGATAGCTTTGAATTTGAATTGAGGTTCTGAAAATAATTCTATCTTTTTCTTTGTTTAATTATTTTTTAATCGCTAATTAATATGAAATAAAGAGGTGAATTAATACTCTAAATATACTTTTGTTTCAGAAATGATAGGCGATATGAAACTCGCTGAAGATTTACACTGTTGGTTTTGAATTTGAAAAATGTAATAGTTTTTTAATAATAAAAGAATTGATCTTAAATCATCAAAATAAATTAATAACTAATTGTAGAATTAAAACTTAATTATCATGAGAAATGTAAGTACTCTGAAAAGGATGGCGCTTGCTGTTTTGTTTGCAGGTCTTTTTACTTCATCTTATGCTGATGCCAAGAAGTATTATTTGTCACCCGAAGGTAGTGATGATAATGACGGATTGACAGAAGCTACAGCTAAGGCCTCAGTATGTGGTATAATCACTGAAATTTATAAAAGTCCGACTTTAGCTCAGGATACAATGGGACACACCCCTGTGGAAATTTACGTAAACGGAATTATCGATATTACTAAAGAACCTTCAAAATCCGGAGGTTGGAGAGATGTTATCGGTAATGCGGGAGATTACGCTACCGGTTATCCCGAATTGTTAAAAGGTCCTGATGGCGTGGAGCGTGAATATCGCACATGGAATGCAAACGGTGGAGATATGGGCGTATTATTTTTGGATGTACCGATGACATTCATCGGGAAAGATACTGTGACTTGTGGGTTTACCGGAAGTGATAGAAGTCGTATATTCCGGATTGACGGAGGTTTAACCGGTGGAAAACATACTTTTAAAAACCTGCGTTTTACGAATGGTAAAGGGGCTAGTGATACAGGAGGTGCTTGCTACATAAGAAGTATAAGTGTCGATTTTGAAAATTGTCTTTTTACGGGAAATAAAGTGTTGACTCGCGGAAATGATAATAGTAATCAGGGGGGAGCTATGGTGATTATTGCAGCAAACATCAATATGGATAATTGTGAGTTCCGTTATAATTTTGGTGGTCTCGGCGGTGCTGTTGCTTGGCAAGGCGGTGGTGCTGTTAATATTACAAATACACTCTTTTATGCTAATAATGCTACTTGGGTGCCGGATGATGCAGGAGGCGGTATTTGGGGAATTCCCGATGGTTATGGCGCAGCGAATAAAGGCGGTGCAATAGGTATTTCTTTAAGCAATGGGAAGAATAATAAATTGCATGTGAAAAATTGTCGTATGGTCCATAACGGAGCTAATGATTCCGGTGGTGCTATTTATTTTGAAGAAACAGGAGCTGCCAATAATGGAGCGGAGACTCCTATCACGTTTGAAAATTGTGTTATAGCAGATAATTTTGCGATGTCGAGTTGGAATGGAAATGGAAATGCCGATGGTGGAAAGGGCGGTGGAGCTATTTATATGCACAATGCTGTTTCTAATATACAAGGATTTTTTGTAAAGTTTAATCTGGTGAATACGACGATTCTTTATAACTATGCACAAGGTGCAGGAGGTGCTATTCTTTGTAAATATGGTCGGTCGACTAATGAGTTGAATATTATAAATTGTACGATAACCGAGAATATGAGCGGAGCTCTTAACGGTAATGGATATGATGCCGCGGGGATACGCACTCTGGATGCAGACGGAGACTTGTCGCCTCAAGCAATGAGAAAGAGAATTTGGAATAGCATAATTGAGAACAATCACGCATCGAATCCAGTGCAACTTAATGACGGACGTCCCGATCTTTATTATGGAGATGTTAATTTCCAGAATTCAAAAAATAAAGATGTTGTAGCCAATTTGGATTTGAGACGTTCATGGTTGGGGCGCATCTCTTTCGGCGGTCAATATGCGTTAGTAGGAACTTCTGCTGATGCGGCTATTGCTACAGAAGAAGAATTGGCTAAGTTGAAAGAAGAAAATCGCTGGAACTATTCCTCTAATGGAGAGCTTAAAGCAGGATTTTCACTTTGGGATAATTTTGACTATTATATTGATGAAGGATATCTGTTTTTACCTTCCGATAATGAAGGTTTGACTTTTGGAGAAGGTCGTTTGTTGCAGGCGTTTGATGTAACAACAGATGGGCGGAATTTGGAACGGAAATTTACAGATGGAAAATGTGCAATTGGAGCTATCGAACAAGATTCGGAAGTATATCCTTTGGCTGTAGATAAAAGTATTGTATCCGGTTCTGACTTGAATATATATTATGCAGATGGAAATATTCATGTTAACGGTATTTCTGAATCATCGCTTGTTAAGGTCAATATATATGATATGTCTTCTCAATTGTTATCTTCCTCTACTAAATCTATAGAAGCGGGAGTCTTTGTTCAAGAAGTTCCGGTAAACTTGTCTTCTGGTATTTATGCGGTACAGGTTATTGTAGGAAATCAAGTAAAAAGTATTTTAGTTAGTGTAAAATAGTTAGTGAGTGCTGGAAAATAGGAGTGTCTGGAAATTTAAACAGACACTTTTATTTTCTAATTTTAAGATTTTCTTAATGCCATGGAAGTCAGATTTTGTAAAAATAATAGATTTTGTTATATCTGAGATTTTTAAGAAAATCCCTGTTGAACTTATGTTTTTTAATCTTTGTTATGCTGAAATTTTTTTGGCAAAGAGATATACACACATTTATTAAATTTATTTTATAATTATGGAAAACAACAGAGAATGTGAAGATCGGATGACGGTTAGACGTCCGTTCCGAATGAGTTTTTTTACTCTGATCTTCGTACTGATTCTTTCCTCTTTCCAAACATTATCTGCACAAAATCGTAAGTTAGAAGGTGCAGTATTTGATGAGCAGGGGGAGCCAGTAATTGGGGCGACGATACGGGATTTGTCATCGAAACGGGCAACTACGACTAACATCGATGGTAAGTTTACGATACAGATTCCTGAGAATGCCACAATTAATGTGACATATATCGGGTGTGTACCGCAGAACATTACAGTTAATTCTAAAACTACTTTTTTGAAAGTCACGTTGAAACCGAAAGTTCAGGAATTGGAAGAAACGGTTGTGACGGCTTTGGGTATTCGTCGTGATGCTAAATCTTTGACTTATGGACGTCAAACCGTGAAAATGGATGATGAAATGACCCAGACTCGTGACGCGAACTTGTTGAATATGTTACAAGGTAAGGTTTCGGGGGTTCAGATTATATCGGGAGGTGGTCCGGGTAGTTCGACTCGCGTAGTTATACGCGGTAATAACTCTATTACGGGTAATAACCAGCCACTTTATGTGATCGACGGTATTCCTATTATGAATGATATGGGAGAAAATGGTGAACTCGATTATGGTAATGCTGCCGCCAATATCAATCCGGACGATATAGAAAGTATAGAAATCCTGAAAGGTGCGAATGCATCGGCTTTGTATGGATCTGACGGAGCGAACGGTGTTATTTTGATTACAACGAAAAAAGCGCAGGCCCGTGCAGGATGGGGTGTCTCATTTTCTTCCAATGTCCAGTTGAGCCGTTTGTATCAATATCCGGCTTATCAGAATATTTACGGTTCTGGTATGAATGCCGAGATTAACATGAACGCTTTGAACATGACGGGCCGGAATGGATTGAATACGACTTATAATCCGGATCTGCCTTGGGGGATATTTAATTTGACTTCTCAGGATGCCAGTGACCGTAGCTACGGTTTACCTATGTTGGGCTTTCCGATTATCGGACGTGGAGGAGAACTTCGTACTTACTCTCCGAATAAAAATAATATTTCGGATCTTTATAAAACAGGTATTGCTTGGACGAATTCTTTGTCTTTCGATAAAGTGACCGATAAAGCTTCAGTTCGTTTTTCTTATACTGTACTAACAGCGAATGATGTCGTTAAAGATTGGAACGAACGCACTCGTCATTCATTCAATTTGCGTACGCAATCTAAGTTGACCGATCGTTTGACAGCCGATGTCAACGCAAGTTATACATACGATGCTATGGATAATCGTGGTTATCGTAATTCATCGAGTCGTAATCCGCTATATATACTGGGAAATTTACCTCGTGATACTTCGATCGAAGAGTTGATTCCTTGGAAAGACGGAGAAGGAAAGCCATATAACTTGAATGGTGGATTTACTAACCCGTATTGGTTGTTATACGAATTGCCGAACCATGATACGAAACATTGGTTTATGGGGAATATCACATTGAATTACCGTATTTTGAATTTCTTGAATTTCCGATTGCGTATTGCTACTGATTTACAGACTGCAAGAGGATGGGAATATACCAACATGTATAGTCAGTTCGATACAGACGGTCAGTTCAAAGAGTTTTCTCAAATGGCTCAGAATAACAATATCGAGGCGATGCTGAATTTTAATAAACGTTTTAAGAAAGATTGGAATCTAACTGCATCGTTGGGTTATTCATGGCAGAATCGGCGAAATGAGCGTACAAATTTGACTGTAGGTACGACTTCTCAACCGGATATGCCGAGTTTGGCGAATAATGGAGCTATTTTGGTCGGAAACGACAGTTATGATGGTAAAGAGAAGGTTTCTGCATTCGCGATGGCCAATGTCGGATATAAAGATATGGTCTATTTAGACGGGACAGTACGTAATGACTGGTCTTCTACTTTGTCTCCCGGAAATAATTCTTATTTCTATTGGTCAACAGGATTGAGTTTTATATTGACTCAGGCTTTTGATATTCCTAAAGAGATATTGACATTCGGAAAATTGCGCGGATCTGTCGCTACGGTTGGTAATGATGCTCCGTTCGATTCATTATACGACGGTTTGAATCTTTCGAGTACATACTTGGGGATGCCTTATTATATGACTGATAATATTCGTAAAAACCCTAATTTGAAACCCGAACAGACCACATCTTATGAGGTAGGAGCTGATTTCCGTTTTTGGAACAATAGGATCTCTGTCGATTTTACTTATTATTGGAAAAGTACGACAGATCAGATCATGCGGGCGAGTGTATCTTCTGCGTCAGGTTATAAAGAACGTTATGTGAATGCCGGTGAGATTCAAAATCGCGGTGCTGAGTTAACGGCTTCTATTACTCCGGTAAAAACGAAAAATTTTGAATGGACTACAATCTTCAACTGGTCGAAAAATAATTCGAAAGTCGTTTCTCTGACTCCGGGGGTAGATCGTTATCAGGTGCGTGCTGCCGGAGCAGACGGTTGTATCAGTTATGTTGAAGTGGGTAAACCCTATGGTCAGATGTATGGTACGGATTGGCAACGAGATGCTGCCGGCAATGTTATTGCCGATGTATCTGGTAAACCGCTTGAACAGAAAGATGTGTATATCGGTTGTGTTGAACCGGATTTCTTAGGGGGCTGGAAAAACCAGTTTAGATATAAAGGTTTTGATTTCTCATTCTTATTTGACTTTAAAAAAGGCGGATTGTTCTATTCTGAGACTGCTTATAAAGCAAATAATATGGGTAATAGTATAAAGTCTTTAGAAGGCCGTGATGAATATTTTTTCTCCAAATGGGTATTGGATGAAAGTGATCAAGAACGTGCCGGTTATTTGAGACCTACCGATGTTCCTTTCCCGGCCGATGCTCAGGCTAATCGTGTTCCGTACATGGATGGCTCTCGGCCTAAAGGAGTATATTTCCCCGGACGTGTATTTGAAGCAAGTATCGAAGGTTTGGGCGGACAGCCGGTTGTCAATGACTGGGTGAAACCGGATGTAATGTTCTGTCACATATCCGGACGTAATGCCAAGATGAACACTTATGATGCTACCTATGTGAAATTGCGCGAAGTAGCTTTAGGATACACTTTCCCGAAAAAGCTTTTGCGGAAAACTCCTTTCCAGAGTTTGCGTTTATCTGCTGTCGGTCGTAATCTTGCTATTCTTTTCCAGAATACTCCGCAAGGAATTGATCCTGAAGCGACTTCTACGACTGGGAATGGTCAAGGTTTTGAACAAGGCTATCCATTGCCTACTGCAACTTATGGTTTTGACTTGAAAGTAACTTTCTAAAATATAGAGATGAATATGAAAAAAATAATGTATTTATTAGCCGGACTCTTGCTTTTTACAGGAATTACTTCTTGTGAAGACCGTTTTGAGGAAGCTAATACAAATCCTAATAAAATATATAATGTTCGCTTGCAGGATGTGTTTCCGGGGACGATTTACAAGAGCCTTGATTGTATGGCGGAGCTGAATTATAACTACTTTATGTGGTTTTCCCGCTATTCGTTCCTTACTTTCAGAGGCCCGAGCGATAAAGATAACACGAGCGGTGCATTTACTAAAATGTATGTTGATATTTTGAAAAATCTGCAAATTGGTATCGATAAGGAAAAAAATATACCGGAGGCTATAAATAGAGTGCAGATCGCTCAAATCTGGAAAGCATACGTATATTACTTCATGGCCTCTTCTTTCGGTCCTATGCCTATGCAGGATGCTTTGAATGCCGATTTAAATGAGTTCCGGTATGATTCTGAAGCTTCGATTTATACAGAAGTGCTGAATATGCTCGATGACGCGATTAGTAAAATCGATTTGAATAAAGGCGGTTTTGAAAAAGATCCGGTATATTATGCTTCTGGAAATGAAAGCGATATGACTCGTTGGTTGAAATTCGCCAATACGTTGCGCCTTGAAGTGGCGATGAATACACAAAGTGCAATTCCCGAACGTTCGTTTCAGGCTATTCAGGCAAGTATGGGACGGGAAGATCTGTTGATGTCGACGGTAGAAGACAATATGTGTCCGAGATGGGGAACTCAGAAAGATGTCGATGTATCTTGGTATTATACTCGTTTTTTGAAAGAACTTGATACAAAGCCGAATAATATCGATTCTTATCCGAATGTCAACCTCTACTTCTTTATTTGGCTGAGATCTTTCAATGACCCGCGTTTGGAAGCATATTGTCAGAAAACGTTTGATTTTGAAGATCGTTTTGAAGTACGGGATACATTGTTTCGTCAAAGTGTAATTGAGGGACATGAATTGATGATGGACTCTATGATTGTTACTTACAAAGTTCCGTATTGTCCTCGTGAAGAATATTCTCCGGTTACGACAGGTGCGTGGGAAGTAGGTACTTATGACGGTGTCAATAAAATTCCAAGCCCGTTCTCAAGTGCCAATGTTAGTAGAGATACTTATTCGAAGGTCGCTTATGATCTTGTTAAAATGGATGCATTTCATCCGATTTTGACAGCGGCAGATGCTAACTTTCTTGCTGCCGAGGCTAAAATTAAATATGGATTGGGCGCGAAATCTGCTGAAGATTATTATAAAGCAGGTATTATTGCGTCGTTCGATCAATGGGGAGTATCGGGCGCTTCCGATTATTATGAACAGGATGGAGTGAAATGGAATACGAACGGAGAAGGTATATATGATTATCAGGGTATTTACAAGGTTGAAGTTAATGGAGAAGGCGGTGATGAAAATCACTTAGAGCAGATATGGAAACAACGTTATTTGGCTGATTTCTTTAATGGCCATGCTGCGTGGACTTTGGAGCGTCGTACAAGGGTAATGAACTATCCTCCTTATTTCTATGCTTCTGTTAATAATTTGCCGGAAGGTTCGAAAACGACTTATGATTATATTCCGGAACGATTGGTTTATCCGACAGAAGAACTTACTAAAAATAAGGTGCAATATTATAAGGCTATCGATTTGTTGCAAGCCAATTCACCGCAGTCATCACCTATTTATCATTGGGGAGATAACTTTTTCACTTTATTGCAATTTGCAAAAACATTCGATACTGCAGCCGGAGATGCAAAATGGGCAAGGGGTACAGTTGTATACAGCTCTAAATTTGCTCAAAAATGGTATGGTAAAGATTGGGATCATTTCTTGGAGGGTGTAAAGAAAGAATTTCCGGCAATCAAAGATACTACGGAATTTGGCAAGTATATCGATATGAAGGTGATTAAACAAGTTGAGTTTACACCCTATTGGTAATAATATTTGTATAAGTTAGAACACATAAAATCAATATAGAATGAAACGAAATAGTAAAATAGGATTGTATCTCTGTGCCGGATTATTGATGTTTTCTTCTTGTGCGAAGGATGACGGACCCAGTATAGATGATTATTTTCTGAATTATGAAATTCCTGATGTTGAGCCGCCTGCCGGTCTGCAGTTAGGAGCTTATTATATGAATTTGGGTAGCGGTGGTCTTAATGCGGAAAAATATGCGCGGTTGAAACAACCTTTAGATTATGCCAACTCTATTTTAGGAGCGAATGTCATACCGATGTTGTCTTCTGTGAATTATCCGGAGGAAGGATCTAAAGCCACAGATGCTCCTTATCCGATGAACCCGAATAATGAGGAGTTTATCGCTATAGCTCAGCAGCAAGTAGATTGGGCATTACAGGCGGGACTGGACTTTTTCATTTTACCGAATTGCAATACTTCGATGGGTAAATATCCTAATGTGTTAGGAGATACTGCATTTGTTAACGTGGTGACAGGACGTCGTGATGTAACCGGAAAGGCGGCGAATGATCCGGCTTGTGGTGCTCTTGTCGATTTAAAGGGACTGAAGTACGTGATTTCGGTGAATATGAATAATTTTAATAATCAACCGACAGCTTTAAAAGCTGAAGAAGGAGGGCGTGTTGAAGAGGTGCAAGATGTGGTTTCTACTCGTCCTTTGAAGTATCAAACACGGCTTCAGCGTTTTAATGATATCTTCAAGCGCATTGCCGATTATTTTAGCGATCCTAATTATTTTAAAGTTGACGGGAAACCGATGGTCGTTATTATTGCTGCTGATAAAACTCATTCTTTAGATAGTAAGAAGCTATATGCCGATATGAGGGCTTATGTGAAAGAAGAAAGAGGGTATGATATGTTCTTGGTCGCTCGTCAGGGTGCTTTTAGTCCTCCGGGACGTTATCAATATTATTTTGTAGGTAATGTAGATGCGTTGTGTTGTGAAACGATGTATAAACAGACCAATTATAACCGTTCGCAGATGTACCCGCAACTGATAGACCAGAACTGGGCTTATTTCCAGAGTTTCTTGTCCAGCAACTTCGGGCACGAATTTATTCCGACAGTTTCTCCTGCATTTAATTGGTATGTAGAGAATCTGCAAAATTATGCTCAGTACCCGTTGGTTGTTCGCAACAAAGATACGTTTAAGACTTTATGTAATGTGGCCAAACGTAATTTAGGTAAACATCCTATCGTATTTGTCGATTCGTTTAACGATTGGAATACCAATACGGCAATAGAGCCTACCGATCCGGCTTACGGTGATGGTTATGGAACAGAATATCTTGATTTCGTAAGAGCACAGTTTAAGAGATAAATAAGTGTATATGTTTTGAGAAAAATGCGGAGGATATTTTTATTCTCCGTATTTTTTATGACCTGACCGATCGTTTAAAGAAATGGAATAACAGGCTTTTAATATATAAAACGAGCCTTATTTCTCTAACTGAAATAAGGCTCGTTTCATATCAAAGAATAATATTCTTTATGCTTGTTCCAATTTCAAAGTTTCTGTAGGCTGGTCGCAAACTTCTGTCGGTCCGAAGTATTGGATCGGTCCGGGATAAACATAGCAAGTCTCTTTAGCCCATTGTTCGCGCTGTGCTACAAAATGTTTGAAAGGTGCGCCATCCAATTTTACTAATGCTTTCTGTATAACCGGTTTCATTTCTCCGTGGCGACGTTCCATATTCATCATCATGGTTACAGGAACACCGCCTGCAATCCATTGATCTGCAGGTTTGGTAGTATTACGTACCGAAGACATGTATCCGGTCTTGCCTTCACCGATCAACATTGCTGCTGTGTATCCTAATGAATAGCAATAGTCGGCATCGAAGTTAGAAGGAGCAGCACAACGGCCTTCATATCCGAAGAAATGATGTTGAGCAGCGAATTTACCACTGTATTTGCCTTCCGCTTTCCATTCGGCCAATTTTTTACCGACCATTTCTGAAAGCAATTTCTCAGTTTCGATCAATGATACTTGAACATTTCCGTGAGGATCGCGGTCTAAAGACAGTTGACGGGCAACCCCTTCGGGAAGGCTTGCATAAATAGCCGAATTTTCAGGAGAAAGGTGATTGATAATATAATTTCGTTGTTCGGATTTTTTAATCATAGCAAATTCATTGCTATTGTGTGCAAGGAAGTCGTTCAGTTCGGCGATAAGTCTTTTCATTGCCGGGATAAATTCGATCAATCCTTCTGGGATAAGGACAGTTCCGAAATTATTACCTTGTGCCGCACGGTCGGCAACGATCTTTGCAATATATGTCACAACATCGTCTAATGACATGTTTTTGGCTTCTACTTCTTCCGAGATGATGCAGATATTTGGTTGAGTCTGTAATGCACATTCCAATGCAATATGAGAAGCCGAACGCCCCATCAATTTAATAAAATGCCAATATTTTTTTGCAGAGTTGCAGTCACGTTGGATATTTCCGATAACTTCGGAATAAACTTTACAAGCCGTATCGAATCCGAAAGAAGTTTCGATCATTTCGTTTTTGAGGTCTCCATCGATTGTTTTGGGGCAACCGATTACCTGTACACCCGTATTGTTTTTTTTGTAGTATTCTGCCAATACGCAAGCATTAGTATTGGAATCATCCCCTCCAATAATAACGAGGGCCTTGATATTTAATTCTTTAATAATTTGTAAACCTTTATCGAATTGATCTTCTGTTTCGAGTTTTGTACGGCCTGAACCGATAATGTCGAAACCTCCGGTATTCCGATATTCATCGATAATATCTTGGGTCAGTTCGATATATTTGTGATCGACGAGACCTCCCGGTCCTAATAAAAATCCATATAAGCGGGAGTCTTTGTTCAGTGCTTTTAATCCGTCGAAAAGGCCGGCAATTACATTGTGACCGCCGGGAGCTTGTCCGCCCGAAAGTATAACTCCTGCATTAATTGCCGGATAATTTTTTACTTCATTACTTTCTATGAATGATAATACCGGCATTCCGTAAGTATTGGGGAATAATTTCGCAATAGCATCTTGGTCAGCTACAGACTGGGTCGGAGCTCCTTCTTGGATTTTGAGAGACCCTTTAAGCGCTTTAGGCAACTTCGGTTGATAAGCTGCACGAGCTATTTGCAGAGCACTTTTTTTCATTGTAATTGAGAATTTATTTGTGTTAATAATTAAAACTACTGTCAATCTTACAAAAGCGACACAAATTTCGTCAATTTTTTTCAGAATGCAAAAAGAGCTTTTATCAATTTGACAAAAAATAAAAATGAAATCGATTGCACATCGTATGGATCTGTAACCGTTTTAATAATGGATATAACGAGATGCCGTTGAAATTTATCGGTTATTTTTTCCGATGCTGAACGTATATCCGATAGAGAGGCTGAATTGTGTCCGTAATTCCATCGGCCTGTCTATACTTTCGGTAAATGGGAGATAAGTGTTTATCTTTATGGGAATTTGATACTTTTCTTTGTTTATGGATATTCCGACTGAAGCAATTATCCCGACAATGTAGTGGGGATATTCCATTGAATTGATATTGTGTCCTAACTCTCGTACAGATATGTCGAGTTTGTTTTTTACCGGAATATATACTTGTTGATAGAACCCTATTTCAAGTAAAGGTTGTATTTTCTTTTTGGCCATCAATCTGCCTTCTACACTGATTTGATTATATATCCCTAAAGTACGGAATAAATAATGGTATTCTATATCGTGATATGTTTTTGGTCCTGTAACATTTCCTTCATTATCTGTGAATTCATATCCGGGATGATAAAATATTTTGTTGTAATAGGTGTTTTTTTTAGCATTCAGATAGAATAGACCAAGTGCGACATTTAATCGAAGCCTGTCTGTGAATTTATTGAGGCTATGGCTATATGTCACTCCGACATGTACCATGGGACAGAGAAAATTTTCTTGCTCTGGATCGAGTATATCTGTTGCTCGTCTTTTTTGAAATCCGAAACTTGTGAAACAAGTCAAAAATTGAGAAGGTCTTTTATGGGGTTCTTTATATATAACACAATCTTTGTCTGTACATACGAGGTCATGGTATTTTTTGAACAGAGCGATCATCTTATCTCGGTTATAACTTGATTTAGGTATATCGTTTTTCAATTTCTCTATTTGATTTATAAAAAGGCTGGTCAATTTCTTGTCGTTTCGTTTCGATTCCAGTTGGTCGTTGAAAATATCAGCCGGACAGATTATCTCAACCCAACTATCTTCTTCCGGGATTTCGGCTAAGAATGCAGAGACGATAGGCCCGAATGATTTTTGATCATCCATTTCTTTTGAATAATCTATTTGTGCGCAATATAAATTGATAATTCCTTCCAATAAACATTCTACGAAATATTTTCCGTTGAGATGAGCTGTTTTTATATTTTTACTTTGAAAACATAGTCCGTCATCGTATCGATATGAGATCAATTCGTTCGGAGTATAGTTAAATTCTGGAGATCGCATCTCTTTTTTAAACAAGCATTTTTCTTGATCTTCCATGCTTTTTCGATAGGCGATATATCCTTCTATTGTGTCGTTTTGAGTAGTGACAACATATCCCGGTTTCCACTCTTTATTCGCTGCGAATAAAATCTCGGGAATGAAAATTAGCAGAACTGAAATTAATTTTTTCATGATGTAGTTAGTGTGTGAATAGTAATGTGAATATAATACAAATGTAGAAAAATTTTGTGTTTACTCGATAACATTTATTTTAAATTTTAATGATGACATTAAATTGATGTCAATTGCTCTGATTTTTCTTCAAGTATATATGTTGTTAAAATCGGGAAAAGTTCTAACTTTGCGGTGCTTATTAATGGCTTTAAATTTTATAAATAAAAAGAGCGAATTATTATGATCTATTCACACGAAGTAGAACACATGTGTGTTGTAAAAAAAGGACCTAATCATGGTCCGGCTCCTATACCTGAAGAAGGTAGATGGGTAAAAGCCAAAGAAGTGATTGATATTTCAGGCTTGACTCATGGTGTGGGGTGGTGTGCTCCGCAACAAGGTGCGTGTAAACTGACTTTGAATGTAAAAGATGGTGTAATCCAAGAAGCTTTGGTAGAAACTATCGGTTGCTCGGGGATGACTCATTCGGCAGCTATGGCTTCTGAAATTCTTCCCGGAAAGACTATTCTTGAGGCGTTGAATACCGACCTTGTATGTGACGCTATCAATACGGCTATGCGTGAACTTTTCTTGCAAATTGTTTACGGACGCACTCAGTCAGCTTTCTCTGAAGGCGGTTTGATGATCGGAGCTGGCTTAGAAGATCTTGGTAAGGGTCTGCGTAGTCAGGTAGGTACTCTGTATGGTACTTTGGCAAAAGGCCCTCGTTATCTCGAAATGGCGGAAGGTTATATTAAAACTATCGCTCTCGATAAGAACGATGAGATTTGCGGATATGAATTTGTTCACCTCGGAAAATTTATGGATGAGATTAAGAAAGGTACGGATGCCAATGAAGCTTTGAAGAAAGTAACTGGTACTTACGGACGTTTCACTGAAGAACAGGGTGCAGTTAAACATATTGATCCACGTCACGAATAATATAAGGAGGAACAGATAATGATTAGAGAAGTAAAATTTGAAAGTCAAGACCGTCGTATCAAACAGATTCTTGCTGCATTGAACGAAAACGGAATTAAAGATATCGAAGAAGCAAATGCTATCTGCGAATCTTATGGTCTCGATCCTTATAAAACGTGTGAAGAAACTCAGCCGATTTGTTTTGAAAATGCGAAGTGGGCTTATGTTGTAGGTGCTGCTATTGCTCTGAAAAAAGGTTGTAAAAACGCGGCAGAGGCAGCAGAAGCCATTGGTATCGGGTTGCAGGCATTTTGTATTCCCGGTTCTGTTGCCGATGATCGTAAAGTCGGTATCGGACATGGTAATTTGGCTGCAATGTTATTGCGAGAAGAAACTAAATGTTTCGCGTTTTTGGCCGGCCACGAATCGTTTGCTGCAGCTGAAGGAGCGATCAAAATTGCTGCAAAAGCCGATAAAGTACGTAAAGAGCCTTTGCGTTGTATTTTGAATGGGCTTGGTAAAGATGCTGCACAAATTATCTCTCGTATCAACGGATTTACCTATGTTCAGACTCAATTCGATTACTATACCGGAGAGTTGAAGGTGGTTAAAGAGATTGCATATTCCGATGGTCCTCGTGCCAAAGTAAAATGCTATGGTGCTGACGATGTTCGTGAAGGTGTGGCTATTATGTGGAAAGAAGGCGTAGATGTTTCTATCACAGGTAACTCTACCAACCCAACCCGTTTCCAACATCCGGTTGCCGGAACATATAAAAAAGAACGTGTATTGGCAGGTAAGCCTTATTTCTCTGTTGCTTCAGGTGGTGGTACGGGGCGTACCTTGCATCCTGATAATATGGCTGCCGGTCCTGCATCTTACGGTATGACCGACACTATGGGCCGTATGCACTCAGACGCTCAGTTCGCTGGTTCTTCATCAGTTCCCGCTCACGTGGAAATGATGGGCTTCCTCGGTATCGGTAACAACCCGATGGTAGGATGTACAGTGGCTTGCGCGGTTGACGTGGCTCAGGCTTTGAGCAAGTAATATAATACATTACTAATATATAAATCCCTGTAACTGTAATGGTTACGGGGATTTTTTTTGCTTTATTGTAAATAAAAATAATAGTGTTATTTTTTCGAACTCGAAATCTCGGGTTAATGTAGTCTTTCAATTAAAATAATAAAAGAATAAAAACATAATTCTGCATAAATGGTGTATATTTTATCATTTTTCTTGATAAAATAGCTGCTGTATAGCATATATTACACAAAAAAATATGTTTTTGATAAGAAAAGAAATAAATTTATTATATTTGTAGCCGTTAGGCTTGAATGTTTATGCCGGGTTAGCGTATTTTTATGCTAATATTTTATTATATATAAGGTGAATCGTCCAATTAATTGAACATTAATCTGGACGATTTTTTTTATTAAAGACATTTTTTCCATTAGCACTTAAGAAATTACTTTTCAGGACAATATCCACTTTTCCTCACCAACACAATATCTTTCTTCCACAATCCAAAGAAACGTTCGTTAATATAGACATCTGTAGATTATAAGGTTTTAATAGGATTCTGATAGTGTTAATTTTATTCTTAAATAACTAAAACTTAAGGCTTATGAAAAGATGTTTACTCTTATCTGCTCTATTGTGTGTTTTTTCTATTGCACATATGTATGCAGAAACTACTACGCCTTCTATTACATTGACTACGACTAAGACTGATGTGATAGAAATGAAATTTGGTTGTAGAACAGCTCATACGATTCATATTGATTGGGGAGATGGAAAACTTGTCGAAACGGTAGAAATTGCCGATTCAGCGACCGTTTATCCGACAGCTTCTTCTGCAGCAATTCATCCTACTGTTGTTACTGGAACTCCTGTAAATGGTGGAAAAATAAAGATTTATGCAGATGATATTAAGTTTTTTGTTATTGATACAGATCAACAGATTACTGAATTGGATGTAACGGGGGCAACAAATTTGGGATATATTAAAGTTAATGATAACAGTTTTACGACAATTGATTTATCGAAAAATAATCAGTTAGAATATGTGAATCTTGACGATAATAAACTTGAAACCCTTACTTTGGGAGATGCTCCTAATTTGACGCAACTTTTGGCAAGCGGTATGTCGATAGCCAAGATCAAGCTGACGGGATGTCCCAGTCTTACCAATGTAAATCTTGCAGATAATAAAATTACTACGATCGATGTAAGCGCTAATACTAAAATGACGTCATTAGCGTTAACGAATAATCTTTTGACTGATATCGACTGTTCAATGTGTGAAAGTTTAAAATTCCTTCGGTTGTCAGGGAATAGATTCGCTGCTGCAAATTCGGTAATTTTCCCGACATCGAGTGCCAATTTAACACAAGTTCTGTTGAAAGATAATTATTTTAAATTATCTACTTTGCCTGTTACGAAAGCTAAATCTTATACTTATTATCCGCAAAATCCGTATCCATCGCCTAAAGAAATAGCATTAGGGGGAACAGTAGATCTTTCATCCGAATTGACATTACAGGGATTATCCGATAAAGAAGAAACAACTACTTATAGGTGGATAAAGAAGGAAGACAATACGGTTTTAACATCCGGAACGGATTATACTGAAGTCAGTGCGGGTGTCTTTAAGTTTGATAAAGAGTTATCGGATACGATTTATTGTGTAATGTCAACTAATGCATTCCCTAAATTTACAGGTACTGCAAATTCTTACAAGACAGATCTTTCGGTAGTTGCTACAGAAGCTGCAATTACATTAAATACTACAAAAGTCGAAGAAGTGGAATTACAGCTTGGTTGTGCTACCGGGCATAAAGTGTTCATTGATTGGGGAGATGGGATTCCGGTAGAAACTGTAGAAATAAATGACTCTCTTGCGGTTTTCGGACAAAATACCATGAAACCGACTGAGTTAACGGGCACTTCGAAAGGAATGATAAAGATATATGCCAATGATGCCCTGTTTTTCGGTGCAGATGAGCAAGAGGTTACTTCTGTAGATGTGGCGAAAGCTGTTCAATTGGGAGTTCTTAAAGTTCCGACTAATAAATTGAAAGAATTGGATGTTACGAACAATGAAGAATTATATTATATCTATGCAGAAGAGAATGAATTATCTGTTTTAGATGTAACTCACTGCCCGAAATTATTTTGGTTGTCTGCAAATGGGAATAGCCTCGAAAGTATAGATTTGACCGCTTGTCCGGATCTATATAATTTGAATTTAAGCGAAAACCTGTTGTCAAGTATCGATCTTTCGGTATGTAATGATTTAGGGCCATGTCGATTAAGTAGCAATAATTTGGAGGAAATAATTATGCCGAGTGAAGGGGTTGCTCCTACAACGACATTGGATGTGAAAAATAATAAACTGACAATTTCTACTCTTCCTGAGAAAACTTTAGGAATGTCTTCAGCAAGTCGTCTTACTTATGCACCTCAAGCACCTTATGTGTTGCCGAAAGATATTACTGCCGGAACGGTTGTCGATCTTTCTTCCGAATTGAAGGCTTTCGGGGTGTCGGATAAAGAAGAGACTACGACATATACGTGGCGTTTGAAGACAGCCGGAACAGCATTGCAAAAAGATGTGGATTATACAGAAAAAGACGGTGTGTTCACATTTACCGGAACTGAACTTGCTGATAGTGTGTATTGCGTTATGGCAACGGCGGCTTATCCTAAATTTACGGGTACTGCAAATATGTTTAAAACAACAAATGTTCACATTACTGTTCCTGCAGGAGTAAACGAAAATACAGTAAGCGGTAGAATCATAACTACCGGAAACGGCTTGATTAAAGTGTTGAATACCGAAAATAATGATATGATCGAGGTATTCTCTTTGAATGGAGCTTTGGTAACAATGCGTAAGGCGTCCGAAAATGTAGAAACTATAAAAGTCATACCGGGTTCATATATTGTTAAAATCGGTAATAAACGGTGTTCGGTAATAGTTCCGTAAAGTTGAAAAATATATATGAAAAAACAGGGAGATCCCCGCTGAATTACGGGGAATCTCCTTTGTTTGGATATTAGAAATTGGAAATAGAGGAAAGGCGTGTTCTGTATTTTAGCTGTTTAACTTAACTATGAAAATCATAGAACATGTTTAGGATTAATAATTAAATTATAGGTAAGTGCAAATGAGAAAAGTTGGATTAATATTGCTGTCGGCAGTATTATTGTTCGGATCTCCCGATGTTTATGCCAAAAGGGGGAAATCCAAAAAGTCTAAAAAAACGGAAGTCTCGAAAGATTCTTCAGTGAAAAAAGAGAGTAGCAAGTACAAACGGACTTTTAAGACGAAAGCTTGTGAAACGGCGAAAGGAGACTTCCTTACATTACATTGGACTAAAGGGAAAATCTATTTTGAAATGCCGGTAAAATATCTGGGTCGGGAAGTTTTGATTGCTTCTACTATCTCAGGTGCGAGTGATACAGATCTCGGGATGATCGGGTACAAACCTAAACCGCCGATGTATGTGAAATTTGTCAAGATGGACAGTCTTATCTGTATGTCGAAAGTAAATGTCGCTCCTCGATATGATGAGGGTGATGCAGCTATGAAGAAAGCGATAGACATCAGTACTTTAGACCCTATTTTAAATACAATGCCTGTTTTTTGTTATAATCCGGATAGTTCTGCTGTCGTATTCGATATGACTACTCTTTTTACCGGGTCGAACGATCAGTTATCTCCTATGTCGAATGGTGGCGGTGTAGTAAGTGTCTCGGGTACTTTCAATTCTAAAGCATCGGCTGTGACGGGAATAAAGGCATTCGAAGACAATGCTTCTATAAAATCGTATATGTCTTATTCGGTTTCAACAAAATTGATGGGCATGTACACATTATCACAGAATGTTCCGGTGACATTTCAGGTAACACGTACGATTCTTCTTTTACCGGAGCAAAAAATGCGTCCTCGTGTTTCAGATTCACGAATAGGTATTTTTAATACAAACCGTTTGAATTTCGATAAAAATGAAGATTTTATCAAAACCTATTCGATGATTCACCGTTGGAATTTGCAACCTAAAGATACGGCAGCTTATTTACGTGGTGAATTGGTAGAGCCGGTGAAACCGATTGTTTTTTATTTAGATGACGCTTTTCCTGCAGCTTGGGCTAAAGGTGCGCGTATGGGTATTCTTCGCTGGAATAAAGCATTCGAAAAAATCGGTTTTAAGAATGTGATTCAGATTCTCGATTTTCCGAAAGATGATCCTAATTTTGACCCGGACAATTTAAAATATTCTTGTATTCGTTATGTTCCGGCACGAGTTATGAATGCTATGGGACCATCATGGGTAGATCCTTCTACCGGAGAAATTATCAATGCATCGGTATTGGTTTATCATGATGTGGTTAAGTTGTTAAACCAATGGCGTTTTGTACAAACTGCACAAGTAGATGAAAGAGCACGAAATAAGAAAATGGATGAGGATATGATTACCGAATCTATTGCCTATATTTTAGCTCATGAAGTCGGTCATTGTCTCGGATTTATGCACAATATGGCAGCATCTGCTGCTTTCCCGGTCGATTCTTTACGTTCGGCAAGCTTTACGCAGAAGTATGGAACTACTCCTTCTATTATGGATTATGCCCGTTTCAATTATGTTGCGCAACCGGGAGATAAGGGAGTTAAACTGACTCCTCCCGATTTGGGTGTATATGACTATTATTTAGTAGAATATGCTTATAAACCGATATTTGAGGCAAAAGATGAGATGGAAGAGATTCCGTATCTCGAAGCTATGATCGATGCAAAAGCCGGAGATCCGCTTTATCGTTACGGAAGACAACAAGTTTCAGGTCGTTACGATCCGAGTGCTGTGGAAGAAGATCTTGGCGATGATGCGATCAAGGCATCCGATTATGGTGTAAAGAATCTGAAATATATTCTTGCTCACATGAACGAATGGATAACAGATGAAATGGATCCGGATGGTTCGTACAGAGAAATGACTTATGAGAACTTGGCTAAACAATATGATCGCTATTTCCGCCATGTTATGTTGAATATCGGGGGGATTTATTTAACAGATCTGAAAGCTGGTACTCCGGGCGAAAGAGTTCGGGCAGTAGAAAAATCGAAACAAAAAGCTGCTCTTAAATGGGTGATAAACGAGTTGAAAAATTGCGACTGGTTAGACAATGAAGAGGTGACAAAGAATTTCGGATTAAGAGTCGGATTAGCTCCGATTATGAGATATTATACTGGACTTGAATTATTTAACTCATACAGCAATGTTATTTTCTCGTCTCATATTGCCGGTAAAGAGGGATATTCTCCCAAAGAATATTTTGATGATCTTTATTCTTTAGTTTGGGAAAGTGCCATAAAGAAGAATCATGTACCCGAATCGGATCGTATGTTGCAACGTCTTTTCTTAGAAAGAGCTGTGTATGTAGCAGGTAAAACAACCAAGCCTTTACAAAAAATGGGATTGACCGACGAAAATAGCGTTGCTGCCGCTTATGCTCCTTCTGTTGACGAAATTATTTCTATGGGACTGGATGAAAGCGGAGTTGTAGAACGCTATAAAGATGTCCTGCGTGAATTGGAAATGAAGGAAGGTTCAGGTGTTGTCGCACGCAAAATGGCTCAAGATGAGATCGGTTACGGTTACGGTTGGCAATATAGAGTAAATTTGAGAAGTATAGATAATTCGAAAGATCTGTTATTCGGTCAACTTTTACGTGTTCAATCTTTATTGAAGTCACGAATGGGGGCTGTCGATACCGATACAAAAGCTCACTTTAAAGCTATGTTGTACTTGATCGATGAAGCTTTGGATGCAAGATCTAAATAAATAGGTTTTGAACGGTTCGGAAGAAAATTTTTATTTTTCTTCCGAACCTGACCTTTTCCTAAACTATGCAAGATTTATAAGATTGTAGGTTATATAGTTCCGGATACTGAAACCTGAACCGATTCCGGATTCTAATTTTATGTAAAATAGTCGAATATGTTTTCTCCGAACGGAGAAAGATTATAAAAACTCAGAAATTATATGTTATATTACACTTTTGTTCTGAGACGGTGGTTAAAGAGAGTTTTGCTGTTATCTGTTTTAGTAATGGTAACCGGCTTAATAAATGCTCAAACCCCTCCTAAAAATGAAAATAAACAAACTTCAGATAAAAAAGAGCAACCTAAAACCCAGCGTGTTACGGTTATCGGTACGGTACTTGACAGTAAAGAAGAACCGTTACCGGGGGTTGTCGTGAAAGTAAGAGGAACAACACAGGCGGTAGCTACGGATGTTGACGGGCGGTTTATCATACAGATTCCTAAATCGGATAAAGATATCTTTCTCGATTTTTCGTTTGTAGGTATGTTGCCGCACTCTATCAAGGTTGTAAAGCCTGAACGAAAATTGATTGTTCACTTACAAGAAGATAATGTCGCTTTAAGCGAGGTTGTGGTAAATGGTTTTTTTGCGCAAGATAAGAAAACCTTTACGGGGACGGCTACGACATTGCAGCGTGATGATTTGTTGAAGGTTTCCAGTACGAACGTTTTGAAAGCGATTACGGCACTGACCCCTAATATGAAGATTGTAGAGAATAATGCAGCGGGATCAAATCCGAATGTAGTTCCTGAACTGATAATTCGTGGTGCTAACTCTTTGGCTATTAGTGGAGAGCAGGGAATTAATAATCCGTTGGTAATATTGGATGGAGTAGAGATTTCTATGGAAGAGCTTTATGATATGGAAATCAATGAAATAGAATCTGTTACGATATTGGAAGATGCTTCGGCTACGGTACTTTACGGTGAACGGGCTGCCAACGGTGTAATTTTGGTAGAACGTGTCAGGGCAAAGGATAGTAAAGTGCGTTTACGTTATAGTTTTACTCCGACATTTGCCTATGCCGATCTTTCTTCGATGAACTTGACCAATGCCGAGCAGAAATTGGAACTTGAACGTCTTGCCGGCCTTTATGATACCGATGACGGTTCTTTGGATCAGGCATACGCATATAAATTGGAAAATATTCGGAGAGGAATCAATACAGAGTGGTATAAAGCTCCGTTGCGGTTCGCCTTCAGCCATTCCCACTCTCTGACACTTACCGGTATGGGGCAAAACTTATCTTATTCGGCGGGGCTTAGCTTTAGAGATACTTATGGTATTATGAAAGGAGACTATCGTCGTAATTATGGATTCAATATAAATTTCGGTTATCGGTTGACTGATAAGTTGACTATCTCTTTTACCGGAAGTTATGGATTGGGCGGAAGTAAGAGTTCTCCTTATGGAGATTATTCCACATATAGTAAAATGAATCCGTATGAACCGATTTATGATGAATACGGGGAATATATCAAAGAATATTATTTCGATCCTTTCGATCCTTCCGGGTCAGAAAAAAAGATCGAAAATCCTTTGTATAATGCGACTTTATCGAGTTTTAGTAAAAATCAGAACCGGAATATGAAAAACTCGGTAATGATACGTTGGGATATCGTACCCCAATTCTATGTTACCGGGCAAATCAATTATTCTTCAGATTACAGCCAGTCCGATGTATATGTTTCTCCGGATGACTCTCAATATCTGTCAACGGTAAATCAGGCTGAGAAAGGTTCTTATACGATCTCCGGAACAAATAATTCGGCATGGGACGGAAAATTTACAGCCAGTTATAGAAAGCAGTTTAAGGATGTCGGATTTTCTGTTAATGCAGGTTGTTCAAGTATATCTTATAAATACTCCAGCGACTTTTCTGCGCAAGGGATCGGATTTATGAAGGATAATTTGAATGATATCAAGTTTGCTATGGGATATACCAAGAATGGAAAGCCGAGCGGAGACGAGAATATCAGTACGAGTGTAGGGTTTTATGGGAATACGACGATTGTTGTTTTAAAACGATATATTATAGACGGAAACCTTTCTTACTCGGGAAATTCTTCGAACGGTGCAAATAAGCGTTTCGGACCGTTCTGGTCGGTCGGCGCTCGCTGGAATATCCATGAAGAGAAATTTTTTAGAAAGAGTTGGTTGAATGATTTGAGCCTCCGTTGGAATATGGGATCTACGGGAAATGCCGGGTTTAGTGCAAAACAGGCGGTAACCCGATATCAATATGATCAGGATAATGATTATTATACAGGAGTCGGTGCTACCCCGATAAATATGGGAAATCCCTTATTGAAATGGCAAAAAACCTTGAAGAATACATTTGCGATAAATACTCGTATGTTTCAAGATCGTCTCTCGTTTAATTTCAGTTTCTATTTAGATAAGACCTTTGATATGTTAGTCCCTATCGATTTACCTCCTTCTGTCGGGGTATCCAGTGTAAAAGTCAATATGGGAGAGCTGCTGAATAAAGGACTTAGTTTTAATTTGTCGGGAAGAATCCTGCAAACGAAAGATTGGTATCTGAGCTCATATATTAACGGGTCTCATAATTTCGATAAAATAACGAAGATCAGCGATGCCTTGGAAAAAACCAATCAAGGAGGAGATACCGGGACTAAACCTAAACTTCTTTACAAAGAGGGCGGTTCTCAGTACGATATATATGCAGTGCGTTCTGCCGGTATCGATCCGGCTACAGGGCAGGAAATTTTTATTACCAAAGACGGACATTATACTTTGAAGTATAATGAAGATGATAAAGTCGCAGTGGGAAATGAAAATCCTATATTAAAAGGAAGTTGGGGAATGACATTGGCATACAAAGGATTCGGATTGAATCTTACTTCGAGCTATACGTTTGGCGGAGATATTTACAATTCGACGATTGCCGATGCTGTTGAGAATATTGATCCTTATTTTAACGTTGACGTCCGAGCTTTTACCGATCGATGGAAACAACCGGGAGACCATACGCGTTTCCTCGGATTGGGTGAGAAGAAAGAAACCTATCGTTCTGAAAGGTTTGTAGAAAAGAAAAATGAATTTTATCTGTCGAACATAACTTTTACGTATGAGTTGCCTAAGTCGTTTCTGAAAAAAATCAAATTGGAGAGATTAGTTGTCGGAATTGCTTACGACGATGTATTCAGAATTTCGTCGGTAAAAATGGAAAGAGGTACTTCATATCCTTACCAACGAAGTCTGAATCTTATATTCCGACCGACTTTCTGATAAACGTGTTGTCAATTTATTTTATCAAAGAATATGAAAACAATAAAATATATCAAACTCCTGCTTTGTATGACGGTATTGCCGTTGTTGTTGGCGAGTTGTGCAAATTTCTTGGATGTTAATCCGAAGGCGGAAGTGCTTGATAAAGATCTTTTTGAAACGGATGAAGGTGTTGAAGATGCTCTTTATGGAGTATATACGACTTATCGGTCTAATGAAATTTATGGGAAATATATATCCGTGCTTTATCCGGAGGCCATGTCTTTGAATTTTTCCGCGAAAGGCGGTGGTGGCTTAGATTACCTTGCTCATGCCGATTTTGAAAATGCATCTGGGCGTTCTTTATGTAATGCCACATGGAAAAAATCTTATCAAGCTATCGGTTATGTAAATAATATAATACAGAATTTGGAGGCAATCAGTCCGACAAAGTTCAGATATTATAATTTGTATAAGGGAGAAGCTTTGGGACTGCGGGCAATGCTGCATTTTGACTTGCTGAGACTCTTTGCCGTGGATTATAATGCTAATGACAGGGAAGCTTGGAATAAAGCTATACCTTATGTCACGCGTTACTCCTATGATATCACTCCATTTTATACGGTAGGTGAGGTATATAATAAAGTGATAAAGGACTTGAAAGATGCTGAAGTTTGTCTGGAAGAAGACAACCATTTAGTTCAGGCAGAACGGACTAATGTCGGCAGTTCTTTTACCGATTGTCGGATTATTCACATGAATCTTTATGCCGTTCAGGCATTGTTGGCGAGGGTATATTGGATGAAACAGGATATGGATAGTGCAGCTATTTATGCCAAGAAAGTAATTGACAGTCAAAAATTTCCGTTGATGACATCTTCTGATTTTGTTCAATTCGAGAGAGGAGTGTTGAATATGAAAGAGACGATTTTCGGACTTTATGCACCTACTTATGCTTCAAATTGTTATTCGATATTCGGAAAAACAGGTAGTACGGATATGTTAACGTTAAATCCTGATTATGAAAATTGGTATAGTGATACACAAGGACCTACACCGGAAGGTTCTGATTTACGTTTGTCTGCATGGTTCGGTTCTACACTTGAGGTAAGCCCGGCTTGTGTGAAAATGATCAATTCAATGTTTGATAGCGGTTCTACCGATTCACAATATTCAGGAGATTCATATCTTGGAGTAAGTTTGATTCGAGTTCCGGAGATGTATTATATCATGGCAGAGGCGTTGCTTGAAAAAGATCCTCAGCAAGCGACGGCTTATTTTGATAAAGTAATCGAATCGCGAGGCATGGTCAAATTTGCCGATCGTGTCGAGGGTGGAATTACAGCAGACGATATTTATATTGAACGGCGGAAAGAATTTTATGGAGAAGGACAGCAGTGGTTCAATATGAAGCGTTTGAAGAAAGATATTCAGATCAGCGAGTCGAATATTCTGGACGGTCGTTTAGATAAAAACTATAAAATGTTGATCCCGAATGATGAGGATTTGCGTGATAATTATGAGTAAATTCATTATAATATTGAGTAAAGATATGGACAGAATAAAAAAATATGAAACAGGAATAGTTGGGAGCTTTTTGCTGTCGTTGCTTTTGCTGTTCAGCTCTTGTCAGAATACGGGTCTTATGTATGATGTTTCTCAGCCGGGTACTGTGTACTTTGTAAAAACAGCATCGGCCGATGCTCCGGTGTGTTCGTTTGTTTTTGAAGCTGAGGATGAGATAACCTATGAAGTCCCGGTAAAACTGATGGGGATGCCTTGCAATTATGACCGGGAATTTGTAGTGACATTAAAACAAGATACAATGACTACGATAAAGGCGGGAGGTGTCAGCTATCCTGTCGAAACAGCCGAATTGGGAAAAGATTTCGATATGGGAAATTTGATTATACCCGCAGATTCTATCATGGGAAAAATCGTATTTACATTGCATCGTATTCCGGAGATGCAAAATACCTATCGAAGTGTGTTGATGGAAATCGGTACGAATGAAAATTTTATACCGTTATACGGAGATTATTATCGGTTCTTTATATCCGATGGAGATGTGCCTCTTCCGACATGGTGGAACAACGGAGGTACAGGTACGGGACTCATTGAAGGGTGGCAAATGTATGTCGGTAAGTTTTTCCCGGAGAAATTTAGGCTGATGCTTGAATATTATTGGGATATGGAAGAAACGCAACCTGAATTTTATGAAGAAGCTGTAAGTAAGTATGGCAAATATCTGGATAAAGAGGGAATTACAGCCGGGTTTTATCAAAAAGACAATCCTGCTGTCTGGGCTAAGTATGTTCTGATCCCGTTGTATGAGCATTACAAGGCGAACCCCATTCCGAATGATTGCCCTTTTGCCGAATCCGGCAATCAAGGCGAGTTTTGGCGTGATCCGGTTGCGTTGTATAGATGATATTATTTAATTGTAAAATATTTTTCTTATGCGGAAAATTAATATATGTTTTTTGATACTGCTGTTGTTGACAGGATGTTACGGTGTGGAAGAGCAAGAACTGACTCCGTTGGCAGAATTGACAATCGGTAATCCTACCGATGTGATTAATGCCGATTTGGGGATCGAATTGGTTTTTGATGCTCAGGTATCCAGTGCAAATGACCAAACGGTAAAATATGAATGGGCTTATGGCACTCCTGACCCGTCTTCTTCGGCTGTATATCCTATAAAAGGTGATCTGAAAGTAATCTCGACAGATCCTAACATAAGATATACGTTTACTCGTGTCGGTAATTATATTATGCGGTTGAAGATAGATAACGGCGAGTCTATTGTCTTCAAGTTCTATACTTTAAATGTCAATTCGGGGTTGGACGAAGGAATCTTGATCTTGAATACCGATGATCAGGATCATAGTTTGCTGACATTCATTAAAACCCGAACTCCGGAAGAGGAAGAAGAAGGAGCGCAGGAAATATATGAAGATATTGTCGGGATGATAAATCCGGGTATTGAAATAACAAAAGGCGTCGATCTTTATATCGCCAATAAGAATTCAGAAGGTAACTATCCCGATCTGGTCGTTTCTTCGGCCGATGACAAAGGCTCGATTATCAGTATGGATCCTCGGAATTTTGAATTGAAGAAAGTTTTAAAGGTCGAGGAACTTTATCCCGGTGTAAAATGCCTCAATTTTGCCGGATTTTCTTCGTCTGCCAGCGGTCGATATACGATGATGAACGGAACGGACGGAGCTATTTACCGGTATGACCTGTTGACAAATGATGTTGCACTTCGTACGGATTCGAGAAATTTAGGAGTCGAAAAAGCCTATTATGGTACATTTGATGACGATCATTATCATTTCTTCTATAAAGAATCGGTAATTTATGCTCCAAGCTATGCTAAGATCGATAGTACATCGGTTGCAAACGGATCGTCATTGACCGATTACAAAATCGTAAACATGGTTTTCAGAAGAAGAGGTTCAAGAGAATTATGGGTAATTACTCGTCGCAAGTCCGATAACAATATCGTATTGCACAAGATGTCTAGTACTTTTACTCAATATGCCAAACGGTTGGATTATGCTGAAACAGAACCTATGGCTATGGATGAAAATTCGGTAATGATTACCACACGGAGATCGGCGCAGATGTACTATAATTATGACAACAAGGTTTATCGTTGGGATTATGCATCCCGCATTCCGACGATAAATTCGAAGCCTGCTATTACTCCTCCTGCAGGAGAAGAAATAACGACTTTGGGACGCAGCTATGATGAGAACTATCTCTATGTAGGTACTTATAACCCTGCCAGATCAGGGAAAAAAGGAAGCCTGTATATTTACGATTTTGCAACCCAAAATTTGGTGAAGAGTTACGAAGGAATTGTCGATAAACCTGTAAAAATTCTTTATAAATATAGAATGTAAAAAAATATAAAATTAATCCGGTCGGGCAGAAAATTTTTTTTTGTCCGACCATAAAAATTGGCAGTGTATGAAAAAGAATTTACTAATTGTTTTGTTTGCCCTCTGTGCGTATAGTTTGTATGCCGACGGGCAGGTGGTGACTCTGGACAGCATTATGACCAGAGATGCGTATGACGATTTGTGGAAATCGGAAAAATATACTTATGACGAGAAACAACAGGTTGTGAAGTATATCAAATGGGATAATACGGGAAGCAGTCTGAAACAGGATAGTACCTTCTATCGCTATGATACGCAGGGGAATATGATCTTTCGTGAAAAATGGACATACCCGCGCACTTCAAAGTATCCCGGATGGAAAGGTTCTTCTCGGGAAGAGAATGAATATTCTGCAGATGGGAAACTTTATAAGGAAAAAAGTTGGAGCTATTTTCAACCGAATGCCGATACCGAAGGAGAATGGTATGCGAATAGTGGATATACCTATACCTATTATGATAATGGGAGTATTCATACAAAGTTGATGGCAAGTGGAGGCTATAAAGATGGTGCTCCACAACCTTATGCGGATAAATTGATGTATGTTTATACCTACGACGATCAAGGACGAGTGTTATTGGAAGAAGGTTTTGATAAAAATGCTTCAGGGGAATGGACGGAAAAGAGTTGCCGGAAGACTTTTGAGTATAGTAATGAAAGACTGAAAGATGCTTCTCTTGAGTTATATGAAAATTATGAAAATGGAGAGTGGATACCTTCCAGTAAATTAGAGCGAGAATTTAGTGTACAAGACAGTCTTGATTGTAAAACATATTGGAGTTATAATAATGATTCGAAAGCATGGGAAGGTTCGTCTAAAGAGGATTATATTTTAGATGATGCCGGAGTGACTACTGAACGTATGGATTATGAGTGGGAAAATGGAGAGTGGAAAGCTGATGTAAAAATGGAGTATGCTTACGATGATGCCGGACGAAAAATCTATTTTCATAGATGGATTGTTGAAGAAGACGATAATTTGAAGGACGATTCTGAAACAGAATATGGATATGATGATAAAGGTCGTAATAATATGACGGCTTATTATTCGTATTCAAGCGGTACAAGAAAAGGTACTACAAAATCAGTACAAGTTTTTAATGATAAAGATCAGGAAATTGAAAAAACTACTTATCAGTGGAGCACACTTGATAATAATTGGGAAGGGAAAAAGAAAGAAACCACTACCTATAATGAAAATGACGATATCGCATTTATAAAAGAAGATGTTTTTGACGGGTTCGAATATATGGACCAATATGTACATACATATTATTATACGGTTCATAATACCGGAGGTATTTCTGAAGCGAAGTCCGACACGATGAATTTTAAAGTTATGGTACAGACCGGTACTATACAAGTTGAAGTATCGGATGACAGCCCGGTTTCTTTTTATGACCTGAACGGTAAATTGATAAAGAGCAATAGTACGATATGTAGTTCTTTATCGGCGGGTGTATATGTCGTAAAAGTCGGTGTTAATACTGTTAAAGTAATAGTTCCTTAATTATTATTTCGAGAGGAAAAAACCGGATATATAAAATTTAGCCAGCCTCTTAGAGGCTGGCTAAATTTTGCTCGGGTCAGATTTGAGAGTTTCTTTCGAGGATATTTTTCTGTTTTCAGGAGGATGATAGCGGGCTATTTGACGAGGGAAAACGGGAAAATAGACCGGAAGAAAGCGCAAAAATGACCTGATAATATTTTTTTATTGGAAAATTTAGCCAGCCTCTTAGACCAATTCTTAAAATTGATTTTGAAGAGATTCCTAAAAAGTTGTTTTGCTCGACTTTTAGGAGTCTCTTCTTTTTGGAAGTCTTTTTATAATAGGATATATCCCTATCCTTTTGCTTAGAGCCTAAATTTTACTTGGGTCAGGTTTGAAAGATTCTTTTGGAGATGTTTATCTGTTTTTATGAGGATGAATCTTTTTTATCCATTTGAAGGACGGTTTCAGAGCTGTACGTACCAATAAAAAATTGATCGGAAGAATAACGATCCAAACAGGCATGGGAGCGTACGCTTTAGGCACACCGAGAAATATGAATAGATTGAAACAAGATATTTGCAATAGATAGTTAATGACATGGCTTCCGCAAAATCGGATTGCGTTTTTAACCGAAGGTTTGGTTTTGAATGTGTAGTAGTTCGATAATAAGAAGTTACAGACAAAACTGATAATGAATCCGGTAGTATAAGCAATGTTTAAAGAGAGAAAATTGCTTAGTGCTAAATAAATACTATAATGTATGACCGTAATGATCGTACCGGTGACAATGAAGCGGAAAAGTTCACGGTAACGAAGCTTTTGTTTCATAAACGGTATTAATTCTAACTTAATAAATATTCGTTTTTGTGGAACTGTGAATTATAAAATTCCGACAAATGTAATGTAAAAAGATCAGATACACAATTTTATTACCGATTTGCTTTATATTTTGCAATGTGATTTTTTTAAGAGCTTTTTAGAAACTTGTCGTCGGTTGATTGACGTATCCTATTTGCAGGAATAGTTGTTAAACAGTTAATTGAATGTGGAAATTTACAATGGATCTTTTTTAGAGAATTGGGAGATATAAAATTCAATAAAAGGGCATTTTATTGTGTCGCAATAAGTCTAATCTCACCGTTTACTACATCCTTCAAAATAGCTTTAATAAATTTCTTGAACATCGATAGGAAATATCTATAATTCTGTTATCTTGTTTATATTTGAAATACGACTTTTGAGGGAGAAATATTACTGTTTGTCGATGAAGCCATCAGAAGTAATAAGGATCTGTATTAGTATCAAAGGCATAGCAACCATGAACCCCATAAACGCAAAAAGCGTGCAACTCATTGAGCTGCACGCTTTTGCTTATTGTTTATTATCTGTTTCCTTATCGGAATCATTTGACTTCCTCAAAGTCAACATCGGTTACATGATCACCGTTATTGTCATTGTTCGGAGCTGATTGTTGCTGCTGTTGAGCGCCAGCCTGTTGCTGTGCTCCTCCTTGTTGAGCATTATACAAATCTTGGGCTGCCGATTGAAGGGCAGTGTTTAATTCGGTTGTTGCCGAATCTATGCCGACCATGTCTTGAGATTTGTGAGCTTCTTTCAATTTAGAAAGAGCACTTTCGATAGCAGACTTTTTGTCAGCCGGTATTTTATCACCCATTTCACTCAACTGTTTTTCAGTTTGGAAAATCAGAGAATCTGCATGGTTCAATTTGTCGATACGTTCTTTTTCTTTAGCATCGGCATCGGCATTTGCAGCAGCCTCTTCTTTCATCCGTTTGATTTCTTCTTCTGTCAAACCGCTTGAAGCTTCGATACGGATGCTTTGTTCTTTACCAGTTCCTTTATCTTTTGCAGATACGTTCAATATACCGTTGGCATCGATATCGAATGTTACTTCGATTTGGGGAACACCACGCATAGCAGCGGGGATTCCATCGAGATGGAAACGTCCGATTGTTTTGTTATCTTTTGCCATAGGACGTTCACCTTGCAATACGTGTATTTCTACAGAAGGCTGATTATCTACGGCGGTAGAGAATACTTCCGATTTACGTGTCGGAATAGTCGTATTCGCATCAATCAATTTTGTCATGACGCCACCGAGAGTCTCGATACCTAAAGAAAGCGGGGTAACATCCAACAACAATACATCTTTGACATCTCCTGTCAATACAGCACCTTGAATAGCAGCACCGACAGCAACGACTTCATCGGGATTTACACCTTTTGAAGGAGCTTTGCCGAAGAATTTTTCAACGATAGCCTGTACTGCCGGGATACGAGTAGAACCACCGACAAGGATTACTTCATTTATGTCCGAAGCACTTAATCCTGCATCTTTCAAAGCTTGACGACAAGGTTCGATAGTCGCCTGAATCAATTTGTCTGCCAGTTGTTCGAATTTAGCACGGGTTAGAGTTTTCACCAAGTGTTTGGGTACTCCGTTCACCGGCATGATATACGGCAAGTTTATCTCAGTAGAAGTCGTGCTCGAAAGTTCGATTTTCGCTTTTTCAGCAGCCTCTTTCAGACGTTGTAAAGCCATAGGATCTTTGCGTAAATCTACGCCTTCTTCTTTCTGGAACTCATCGGCAAGCCAGTCGATGATAACATGGTCGAAGTCATCACCCCCAAGGTGAGTATCACCGTTTGTGGATTTTACTTCGAATACGCCGTCTCCTAATTCGAGGATAGAAATATCGAATGTACCTCCACCTAAGTCGAATACGGCGATCTTCATGTCTTTATTAGCTTTATCGAGCCCGTATGCCAAAGCTGCGGCAGTCGGTTCGTTTACAATACGTCTTACGTTCAATCCGGCGATTTCTCCGGCTTCTTTAGTCGCTTGACGTTGAGCATCGTTAAAATATGCCGGAACGGTAATAACAGCTTCGTTCACTTCCTGGCCTAAATAGTCTTCGGCTGTTTTTTTCATTTTCTGAAGAATCATAGCCGAAATTTCCTGAGGAGAATAAAGACGTCCGTCGATATCGATTCTCGGAGTATTGTTTTCGCTCTTGACAACCTTATAAGGAACACGAGCTATTTCGGATGCTACTTGATCATAAGTTTCTCCCATGAAACGTTTAATGGAGAAAATCGTACGTGTAGGGTTGGTGATCGCCTGACGTTTTGCCGGATCACCGACTTTACGTTCTCCTCCGTCTACGAATGCGACGATAGAAGGAGTCGTTCTACGACCTTCGCTGTTCGCAATAACAACCGGTTCTGAACCTTCCATAACGGAAACACAAGAGTTGGTTGTTCCTAAGTCTATTCCAATAATTTTTCCCATCGTAATTATTTTTTTAATTGTTTATATTCTTGATTTAATTTGTACCGTTTGTCTGATCGGAGTATTTATTTATCCGTACCTTTTAAACGGTAGCACAAGTAGTGTATCAAATCATGTGCCAGAAAAAATGAGTTTATGTTTCCATTTTTTTGTCAGTTTGTACGGCTATTTTACCAAATATTTGTCATATTTTTCTGTCGAATTGGCAGAATTTAAGTAAAAAATAAATTCTATATTCTTTCTTTCATCAGGGTTGACCGGATAGATTTCTAACAAATTCGGAAAGAAATAGTTTACACCGGAACAGCCTGTTTTTTAATTTGGTATTTGTTGTGAAAATCATTTACGATATGTCGGACGGAAATGATATAGAAATGCTTTAAATCACGAGATTGAGATTAACGGATAAACGCTTTTTGAAGTCGGTGGAATCGGAAAGAAGCCTTGGACGTGTTGAAAATAAGAGAAAGTCGGTTTTGTATAGATTTGTAACCATATTTATTTATGGAAATATTTCTTTATATGGGTTTATTCTTTTATATTTGTCGGGAATGGTCCGGGATTTCGGTCTGAAAGCCCGGTTTCTTTATTCTTATTTATATTGATTAAATTGACTAATTAAATTTTTATATTATGAATTTGACACATATCGAACATCTGGGGATTGCTGTGAAAAGTATTGAAGAAGCTCTTCCCTATTATGAAGGAGTTTTAGGTTTAAAATGCTATTCGGTAGAAGAGGTTGCTGATCAGAAAGTAAAAACTGCTTTTTTTAAAGTCGGTCAGACTAAGATAGAATTGTTAGAGCCTACCAGTGAAGATAGTACGATTGCGAAGTTTATCGAGAAACGGGGAGAGGGCATTCATCATATCGCATTTGCCGTAGATGGTGTAGCCGATGCTTTAGCCGAAGTGGAAAGCAAGGGTGTGAGACTTATCGATAAAGCTCCTCGTAAAGGAGCAGAAGGGTTGAATATAGCGTTTTTGCATCCGAAATCGACTTGCAGCGTATTGACCGAATTGTGTGAAGATCCAAATAAAAAATAAACGATAAATCCATTACCATGAGTAATCAACTTGAAAAAGTGAAAGAGCTGATCGCTTTGCGGGAACAGGCTCGTTTAGGAGGGGGAGAGAGACGTATCGAATCTCAACATAAGAAAGGTAAATATACGGCTCGCGAACGTATTTCTATGCTACTGGACGAGGGCTCTTTTGAAGAAATAGATATGTTTGTGCGGCATAGAAGCGTAAATTTCGGAATCGACAAAGAGAGTTATTTGGGCGACGGCGTAGTGACCGGAACAGGAACGATTGCCGGACGTCTGGTGTATGTTTTTGCACAGGACTTTACCGTGTTCGGAGGTTCTCTTTCCGAAACTTTTGCTATGAAGATATGTAAGATTATGGATCAGGCCATGAAGATGGGTGCGCCGGTAATCGGGATTAATGATTCCGGTGGTGCTCGTATTCAAGAAGGGGTTAATGCTTTGGCCGGATATGCCGAAATATTTCAGCGGAATATTTTGGCATCTGGGGTCATTCCTCAAATCTCAGGTATATTCGGACCATGTGCCGGGGGATCGGTATATTCTCCCGCTCTTACCGATTTTAATATTATGACCCGTGGTACTAGTTACATGTTTCTTACCGGACCGAAAGTCGTAAAGACTGTTACGGGTGAAGATGTGACTCAAGAGCAGTTAGGCGGGGCAAGCGTGCATGCTACAAAATCGGGAGTGGCACATTTTGCGGTAGATACGGAAGAAGACGGATTGAAGTTGATCCGGCATTTGATGAGTTTCTTGCCTCAGAATAATATGGAAGAGCCGCCGTTGGTAGATTGTGAAGATCCGATAGACCGTCTTGAAGATTCGTTAAATGATATTATACCGGATGAGCCGAATCGTGCTTATGATATGTATGAAGTAATCGGAGCGATTATCGATAATGGCGAATTTCTTGAAGTGCATAAAGATTATGCACAAAACATTATTGTAGGTTTTGCCCGTTTTAACGGCCAGTCGGTAGGTATTATTGCTAATCAGCCCAATAAGATGGCCGGAGTACTTGATATAAATGCTTCTCGGAAAGCTGCTCGTTTTGTACGTTTCTGCGATGCTTTCAATATACCTTTGGTAACCCTGGTAGATGTTCCGGGATTTTTGCCGGGGACAGGACAGGAGTATGGCGGAGTAATTTTACATGGTGCTAAGTTATTATATGCGTATGGTGAGGCTACCGTACCTAAAGTGACCGTTACATTGCGTAAATCTTACGGAGGAGCTTACTGTGTGATGAGTTCTAAACATTTGCGGGGAGATGTCAATTATGCATGGCCTACTGCTGAGATTGCCGTTATGGGTCCGTCCGGAGCAGTAGAAGTGATATTTGCAAAAGAGGTGGCGGCTTCGGAGAATCCTGCTGCTACGGCTGCTGAAAAAGAGGCTGAATATAAAAAAGCTTTTGCTAACCCTTATAATGCAGCCCGTTATGGTTATATCGATGATGTGATCGAGCCGCGCAATACCCGTTTCCGTATTATTCGTGCTTTGCAGCAATTGCAGACGAAAAAGTTGACTAATCCGGCAAAGAAACACGATAATTTGCCATTGTAGTAACCCTTAAAAATTTGAAAAGTATGATAAAACGTAGTATAGGGGTGTTGCTGCTGGCTTTAGTTTCTGTATGCACTGTAACGGCGCAATCTACTTCGGCTCTGCGGATCAATGAGGTGTTGACGAATAATGTGAGTAATTATGTCGATCCTTTTGGCAATCGGGGAGCTTGGATTGAGATTTATAATTCTTCTGCCGGAACGGTACAGATGGCGGGTTGTTATATTACCAATGATAAGAATAACCCTAAGAAATATATGATCTCTAAAGGAGATCTTAAGACAAAGATAGGACCTCGCCAGCGCGTTCTTTTGTGGGCGGATAATCTGACTCATCATGGAGCATTTCATACGAATTTTGTATTAGAACCGAATAAAGAAAATTATATCGGTCTGTTCGATGCAAGTGGTAAGAATTTGATCGATGAGGTCATCGTTCCTCCTTTAGGACCTGATGAGAGTTATGGTGCTCCGGTAGATGGGAGTAGGGAACTGAAAATACTTCCGCATCCTACACCTGATGCGGCAAACTATGTAGAAAACAGCAATCCGAAAGTAGATAAGTTTGCAGAAAAAGATCCGGATGGCGTTGCTATGTCATTGACGGCGATGTCTGTCGTATTTCTCGCTTTGATACTTTTGTATTTGGTGTTTAAACAAATTGGTCGTACGGCTGTTTGGATGAGCGCCAAGCGGGCGATGAAAGCTAAAGGTGGAGATTTGAAGAGTGCTAAAGAGGAAGCGGATATTCCGGGAGAGGTTTTGGCTGTAATATCGTTGGCTTTATATGAGTATATGGAGGCGGAACATGATTATGAAGAAACTATACTGACGATGAAACATGTTACGCGTCGTTATTCTCCGTGGAACTCTAAGATTTATGGTTTGCGTGAATTACCTACAAAAAAATAACTCAGAAATTTTATACACATGAAAGATTTTAAATATAAAATAAACGGTAATCTTTATAAGGTAAGTATTAATAGTGTAGATGAGTCTGTTGCCGAAGTGGAGGTAAATGGAACTCCTTATAAAGTGCAATTGGATAAACCTGCAAAAAAACAGATAAAACCGTTGACTCGTCCGCAAGCCGCTCCTGTGACTCCTACCGGAGAGCCGGTGGTGAGCCGACCGGCAGCTTCTACAACGGCAGGTGCTGTCCGCACTCCGCTGCCCGGTGTTATTCTCGAAATATCGGTTAAGGTCGGAGATACGGTAAAACGCGGTCAGAAAGTGGCTATTCTTGAAGCTATGAAAATGGAGAATGTCATTAATGCCGACCGGGATGGAAAAGTGACCGAAATAAAAGTAAACAAAGGAGATTCTGTACTCGAAGGTGCGGATATTCTGATTATAGGATAAGCGTATGGGTGGGGAATTTTTAACATTCTTGAGTGAAAACATACAGGAGTTTTTCACTTATACCGGGTTTGCCAATTTTGAAATGGGAAACCTGATAATGATTCTTTGCGGTGTCCTTTTTATCTATCTGGCTATTGCGAAAGAGTTTGAGCCGATGTTGCTTATTCCTATCGGTTTTGGTATCTTGATCGGAAATATACCTTTTAAAGATGCTGGATTGCAGGTAGGGATTTATGAGGAAGGTTCGGTATTGAATATTCTTTATCAAGGAGTCGTGCAGGGATGGTATCCTCCTTTGATTTTCTTGGGGATTGGTGCGATGACCGACTTTTCGGCCTTAATATCGAATCCGAAACTAATGCTTATAGGAGCTGCTGCTCAATTCGGTATTTTCGGTGCTTATGCGATTGCATTGATGATGGGGTTTGAGCCCAATCAGGCAGGGGCAATCGGTATTATCGGCGGTGCTGACGGACCTACCGCGATTTTCTTGTCTTCGAAACTTGCTCCTAATCTTATGGGTGCTATCGCCATTTCAGCCTATTCATATATGGCATTAGTTCCGGTGATACAGCCTCCTATTATGCGTTTGCTGACGACTAAGAAGGAAAGACTTATCCGGATGAAACCTCCTCGTGTTGTATCTCAGACGGAGAAGATAATTTTCCCGATCGCAGGTTTGTTGTTGACTTGTTTCTTAGTGCCTTCGGGTCTTCCTTTATTGGGAATGCTATTCTTCGGAAATTTATTGAAAGAGAGTGGAGTAACTCGCCGTCTTGCCGAAACAGCACGTGGACCGCTGATCGATGTCATTACGATTTTGCTGGGTGTTACGGTAGGTGCTTCGACTCAGGCGTCGCAATTCTTGACGATGGACTCGGTGAAAATATTCGCTTTAGGTGCTCTGTCGTTTGTAATTGCTACGGCAGCCGGAATTTTATTTGTTAAGTTTTTTAATCTGTTCTTGAAAAAGGGAAATAAGATCAATCCATTGATCGGAAATTCCGGAGTATCGGCTGTGCCCGATTCGGCACGTATATCTCAGGTAGTAGGGTTGGAATATGATCCGACTAATTATTTGTTGATGCATGCTATGGGACCCAATGTTGCGGGTGTTATAGGTTCTGCTGTTGCAGCCGGTATTTTGCTGGGATTCCTTGCGTAAGGAGTAGTATGATATTGCATAAAAGAAAAATCCGGGATTTTATCTTTTGATAAAATCCCGGATTTTTTTTAGAGTTTGTTCAAAATTTTATGCAGAGATAAATAAAGATGATTGAAACGGAGGAGTCGAGAATTGATTATAACTAGGGGAGACTCAAAAAAGCATTTTATTATAATCGGTGTGGGATTGAAAAAAGAACATATCTATAAAATCTAAACAAAGACACTTATTTGGTACGGGGTTACTCGATTATAATTCCGTATCGGTCTAATAACCCGGGAAGTCCGTTGAGGGAAAAACGAGCTCCTTTTAATCGGTTTGTTTCGGGATTGATGGAATAGTAATTTGAAGTGCGGAAGTCGGCTTTTTCCAAATTTGTGTGATCGAATATTGCTCTGTATAAGTTGCATTCCTGAAAAGATGCGTTGGTTAAGTCTGTTTCGGTGAAATCGACTTCTTGCAAATCGCATTTATTGAAACAAGCTTCTTTTAACTTGAGATTATAAAAAACAGATAGTCGCAATAGACAGTTATCGAATCTGAACGAGAGGAGAAAACGACGGCACTCATTGAATTGAACTCCCAGAATCTTACATCCGAGAAAAACTATTTCGCTTAAAGTCGTATTGTTCATCTTGGTTAAGCTGAGGTCGCAGTTTTCGAATTTGCATTCTCTGAAAATTTTATGGGATAGGTCACAATTATGAAATATGCAATTCTTAAAAATGCATTGTTCATATTCGTTATAGAGAGGGGTTTCATTGAAGTTGATTCCGGAAATCAATTGATTAGAGATATAAGAGTCCATAGGTTGGGATTTTGAATTTTGTCGTATGTGAGAATATTTGGGTCAAAAGTAAGAATTTTATTGTGTTCGATAAAAAAACGGTCGCTGCTTCCGGTAAGTCACCAGCATATCACTCCGGGTAATAACGGAAGAGAATATCTCAGTATATCATGTTTCAGCGCACATTTTTTTATGTTAAAATGAAAGTAGTTTGCTATAATTTTTATTCTTAGTTCTATATAAATAAGGGCTACCACACGTGCAAAAATATTGGCAAGAAATATTCCTGTGATTCCCATATTGAGTAGTACGACAAATAGGATACTGAAAATTCCTATGCAAAAGGATGAAATAATACCGGTAGTAACAAAAACTTTCGTGTATCCTAAACCTCGCGTTACTTGAGTAATTACCTCATAAAGAGACATTACACACAGTAATAGTAAAGAATACCATAAATATTCGACTTTTAGGAAAAATGAAATGATTAAAGCTATTATTGTGGAGATCGATATGGATGTGATTAGCGTGCGATATACGAAGGATACTATTTGAGCTTTGTCTCGTTTTGTATTGCAATCAAGAAGGAATCGGAAAGCGCCGTCTCTTAATTGCAATGTCACAAACGGGATAAAAAGAAAGATTACGGTAAGGCAAATATCATAATATCCGAATTCATCTGTATTTGTAATATAGTGAGTATATAACGGTACAAGCATAAATGTGATTAGCTTTGATCCTAAATTGCCTATCGCATAAATGCCTATATCTTTTAAGAATTTATCTATCCGGTTTTGGGTATTACCTTTCAATATCGTTTCGACAGTTTATTTACAAAAATATTGATTTTTTGTTTAGTTGAGAAATATCGAATCTTGTTTTAATACAAAAGCCTGTAAATTCAAATTTACAGGCTTTTGTATTGCGGAAGGAGGGGGATTCGAACCCCCGGTACCCTTACGAGTACGACAGTTTAGCAAACTGTTGGTTTCAGCCACTCACCCATCCTTCCTTAAACAGCATGAGTTGCTTTTGTAATGCTGTGCAAAGGTAGTACTAATTCTTAAATCTCAAAATTATTTCAGACAAATTTTATTTTCAGATGTTGTTACTTTTTCTTTGATAAAAGAGTTTTTTATCTGTATATGAGTTTCTTGTAATTTGTTTAAAATTTTGTTCGTGATATTGAGAGCCTGTCTAAATTTTGTTAATGGATCAGTAGTATTCTATATTGAGTATTTTTTTATTTCACATTCTTTGCCGACAAAATGGATAAATTATTTAGGAAAAACGATTGAGATTAGTTTTTTAATATATTTATCGATGGCGAGTTTATTGTAAAAAATGATTGCTTGAAAATGTAGAGGACAGACTTTTCAATAAAATTCCCTGTCAGATTCAGCCAATGAGAAACCCCTGATACCGTGAGGAAAACTCTCTCACTTAGACATTGCTTGCGGGATTCCGGATTAGAAGACGTTTGACAGGGAATATGAAAAAATAATTTCTTATTTCTTTTCACGTTGAGGACCGAACTCTATCAAAGCTTCGGCTTCAGGTGTTGTGGCGTATTGCACAAAGTTGTCGGCATATTTATTTGCTAAAGATTGTGCTTTTTTGCTCCATTCTTCGACATTAGAGTAAGTATCTCTCGGATCGAGGATTCCGGAGTTTACACCCGGTAGTTCGGTCGGTATGGTCAAATTGAGAATAGGAATATGCTTGGTCGGGGCTTTTTCAATATCACCCGAAAGTATAGCATCGATAATAGCACGGGTTTCCTTGATCGAAATTCGTTTTCCCGTTCCATTCCAACCGGTGTTTACAAGATATGCCTTGCAATGATGATCTTTCATTTTTCTGGCTAATACAGCAGCGTACATCATTGGATGCACGGTTAGGAACGCTTCTCCGAATGCAGGAGAAAAAGAGGGCTCTGGTTCGGTAATACCTCGTTCTGTCCCGGCAAGTTTTGATGTATATCCGCTGATAAAATGATATTGTGCCTGTTTCTCATCAAGTATCGATACCGGAGGCAATACACCGTATGCATCTGCCGATAAATAAATAATTTTGGAAGCATGCCCGGCTTTCGATGGCTCTACGATATTGTCTATATGGTAAATGGGGTAACTGACACGAGTATTTTCCGTAATCGACTTATCCGCGTAATCGATACTTCCGTCAGCATGTACGGTAACATTTTCCAATAAAGCATCTCTTCGTATTGCGTTCCAGATTTCCGGTTCGTTTTCTTGACTCAGGTTGATTACTTTGGCATAGCAACCTCCTTCAAAATTGAACACTCCGTTATCGTCCCATCCGTGCTCGTCATCTCCTATCAATAGACGTTTCGGATCGGTTGACAAGGTTGTTTTTCCAGTACCGGATAATCCGAAAAAGAGAGCGACATCACCGTTTAATCCAACGTTTGCAGAGCAATGCATAGAGGCTATTCCTTTTAACGGCAGGTAATAGTTCATCATGCTAAACATTCCTTTTTTCATTTCACCGCCATACCATGTTCCACCGATGATCTGCATGCGTTCCGTCAGATTGAAAACAACGAAGGCTTCGGAGTTTAATCCCTGTTCTTTCCATTTGGGATTGGTAACTTTAGAACCATTGAGTACGACAAAATCCGGTTCTCCGAATGCCTTTAATTCTTCTTCGGTCGGGCGGATAAACATGTTTTTGACAAAATGTGCTTGCCATGCAACTTCCATAATGAAACGGACTTTTAACCGAGTATCTTTATTCGCACCGCAATATGCGTCTACGACATATAGTTTTTTCTTGTCCGATAGTTCTTTGATGACGAGTTGTTTTAGCTCATTCCATATTTCGGTAGAGATCGGCTTATTGATTTTTCCGTCCCACCACATGGTATCTTCTGTCGTTTTGTCTTTAACCGTATATTTGTCTTTAGGTGATCTTCCTGTAAACTTTCCTGTTTTTACTGCGACAGCACCGGTGTTAGTTACTATGCCTTTTTCATAGCCAGAGAGTAACGGATCGGTTTCTGCTTTGAAAAGTTCATCGTATGAGGGATTGTAAATGATTTCTTCTACATTCGTAATTCCGTATTTACTTAAATCTATTTTTACCATATTCCTGATATTTTTTAGTTTTTATTCTTCTGTGCAATTAAAACATCTGTTTGAGGATATTTGTTTGTAAGTATATGGTAATAAATATCAAATAAATACATAGAGGAATATTATAAATAAAAAATCCCGGAAGATACCGGGATTTTTTATCGAGTAAAAACCTTGTATATTTTTATAATTCGATCGGTTTGTATTTCGGTACAAGAGTTTTCATAACGATCCACCCGATCAAATATGCTACGGCACAGATACAGAAAATAATGAAATACCCTGCCGGTTTGCCTATAAATCCCATGAATTCCATTTGTACTTCGTCTGCATATACAAAGAGGTTTCCCGCACATTTCTGTAAGATCATAGATCCTACACCTCCAGCCATACCACCGATACCGGTAATAGTAGCAATTGCACTTTTAGGGAACATATCGCCTACGGTGGAGAAGATATTGGCAGACCATGACTGATGCGCTGCACCTCCGATTCCGATCATAATTACAGGAAACCAAGGAGAAATTGTGCCTAAAGGTTGGGCTAATAATACGAGTAACGGGAAAAATGCAAAAATGAGCATAGCTTTCATACGGGCAGCATAAGGATTCATCCCGGTTTTATTGATAAATATGGTCGGTAATTTACCGCCGTAAATAGATAACATCGTGATGGCATAAAGAGTAAAAATCAAAGCCATCCCTAATCCTTCGGATGTTTTAATTCCGAATTGAGTATTTAAATAAGATGGTGTCCAGAAAAGGAAAAACCACCAAACTCCGTCTGTCATGAATTTTCCGAAAGCAAAAGCCCATGTCTGTTTATAAGAAAAACATTCCAAAAAGCTCATTTTGCGGGCTTCTTTAAGTTCTTCGACAGGAGTTACATCTTGATCTTTATCTTGTTCGATATATTCTAATTCTGCTTTGTTTACAAATCTGTTTTTAGAAGGAGCACTGTACATAAATACCCAGAATCCCATCCAGATAAAACCGAGAGCACCGATGATGATAAAAGACATTTCCCATCCCCAGATTTTCGCCAATACGGGAATGCTTAGCGGTGCAATCAATGCTCCGATCGAAGCACCTGCATTAAAAATAGATGTTGCATAAGCACGGTCTTTTTTAGGGAAATATTCTGCTGTTACTTTAATCGCTGCAGGGAAGTTCCCGGCTTCACCTAATGCCAGTACACATCTGGCGGCAAGGAAGCAGTACATACTTATCGTTGCAATAATGACCGCGACATCTCCGGTTGCGCTCATTAGCTCGGCGGCACTATGCAATCCTACGTATGATTCTGTTATGATACCGCATACTGCATGGAGACATGCTCCGGCCGACCATACACCGATAGACCATAAGTATCCTTTTTTTGTTCCCATCCAATCGATAAATCGACCTGCGAATAACATACATATCGCATATACGATTGAAAATACGGATGTGATAGTTCCGTAGTGTGATTCATCCCAATGGAATTCGGGTTTTATGAACTCATCCCACGTTAATGATAATACTTGTCTGTCGAGATAATTGACTGTTGTTGCGAAAAATAACATGGCGCAGATCGCCCATCTGTAATTTGTCATTTTCGCGGCATTTTCTTGTAATCTACTCATTATTTGTTCTGTTTTTGTGTTTTTCAAATGAAAAAAATACTTTCCCGATAAAAGAACCGGAAAAGTATTTTTATATGTGTTTATCTGTATTTCTTAATGATTGCCAGTGCCTCTTTGCATTTATTTGTAATGGCAGCCCAGTCTTTAGCTTTTATGATGTCTGCAGGGAAGAGGTTCGATCCCATACCTACACATGTAACTCCGGCTTTGACCCATGCCGAAAGATTTTCTTCGGTAGGTTCTACAGCTCCGGTAACCATAAGCATAGACCAAGGCATCGGAGCTTTTACATTTTTTACGAATGACGGGCCTCCGACGTTTCCGGCGGGGAATACTTTACAGAGGTCGCAGCCGACTTCCTGTGCAAATCCGATTTCAGATACCGATCCGCATCCCGGAGTATAAGGGATAAGGCGGCGGTTACAAACTTTTGCTATTTCAGGATTAAATAAAGGACCGACAACAAAGTTTGCTCCCAACTGTATATAGAGAGATGCTGTTCCCGGATCGACGATAGAGCCGATTCCTAAGATCATTTCAGGACATTCTTTTGCCGCAAATTTTACTAATTCCGCAAAAACATCTTGGGCGAAGTCTCCGCGATTGGTAAATTCGAAAGCTCTTACTCCACCTTCATAACATGCTTTTACTACACTTTTTGCAATCTCAACGTCTTTATTGTAGAACACAGGTACCATACCTGTAGAGGTCATAGCGTTGAGTACCTCTATTTTTGAAAATCTTGCCATATTATTTTTGTATAAAACGAAATAATAATTGAGAAGTGATTTGGTAAAGGACTTCTCTATATTATAAAAATAGAAACCTGTTTAGATAATCTTTTATCGGAAAATTTAGACAGGTTTTAAGTAATCGCATTTTATCTCGACACTCTACCCGAAGCATCACCGCTCATCAGTTTCTCGACTTCTTCT